>JANLZV010000475.1:0-20217 GCA_031366425.1 Pyrinomonadaceae bacterium
AAGAACTCGTGGGGAGAAGCCTGGGGCGAGAACGGCTACGCTTGGGTCGCGTACGGGAGCAACAACATTGGCCGCTACGCCGCCTGGATTCAGCCTTCACCCTCGACCGAAGAACCCTGATCCCGAATCGTCTCTAAAACATAATGCTTAACAAATCCTTTCTGGCCTTTGCAATGGCTTTGGCTCTACTAGCCTTAAACGAACCAAACGCGGTGACGTCTCAAGAGGCTTCCCAACCTCCGTCATGTAGCTCTCCCGCCACCGCAGGAAAAACCGAAGCGCAAATCAAACTGGACGAATGTGCGTGCGAGCAATCCGGCGTTACTGACAAACCAACTTACCGCGTCGGCGCTTCGCCCTTTGGTTTGAAGTCTGCCCTGCGGCGATCTTTGCGCGTTGGCAATACGGGCAGAACGAGGTCGCGCTCCCGGACTCAACCAGAACCGGATGATCTCTACGACGGATTGGAGATGCCGGACAAGAAGGACTTGCATTCGCCGGAAGTAGTGGGGCTCAAAGAACAACTATTGCGACGAAGACAGGCCCGTTATCGAGCCGCTGAAAACGAATGGTCACGAGTCTATAACAACGCGATGGCCCAGGAGATCATGAAGGAGCAATACGCCGCGAGTTTGGACCAGTACGTAAAGTCAGCCTACCTCCCTCAAACTGCAACGTTCCCGGATTATCGAAGATTGCCTCCAGAAGAATATCTCCAGAGTCCGGAGATCGTCAGCCGGATACTGGCAGCGGTAAGACAGACTGATAAGAACTTTGTCCACTGGGAATCCATTTACAACCGCTATAAAGCACTCCGCTCAACCGACGATTGGCCGGCGTTGCCAAGCTTCGATTGGCGCGCGCAGGGACTTGACGTCGGCGGGGTCATGAATCAGGGCTCTTGCGAAAGTTGCTGGGCGTTCGCCGCCATCTCAGCCTATCAGGCCGGCTGGTATCTGGAGGAGATGCGTTCCGGGGAATATTTCATGGCTAGTCGCGATCCGGAGGTGCCGACTTATCAGGACCGAGTGGGTTCAATCCAGGAGATGCTCAACTGCATCAGCAAAGAAAAAGGCGACTGCGACGGTGGTTGGCACGGCACTGCGTTCGCATTCATGGTCACTTCACACGTTCCGCACATTCCGGATCGTCTGGTCGAACGACTGATGCAGACGCGACTCGAAGCAGGAAACGTGAACGCTTTCGAAAAGCTGGAAGTCGAAGGCTACACCGGCAGAAAAGCGCGTTGCACAGATATCTTTCGCGGTACGAAGGTGAAGCGCGCAGGTAGCAGCTTAGATCTGAAGCACGGCGGATCTGCTTCGGCCAGGTTACCAGCGAATAGTGATCTAGTGCAGACGGCGTTTGATCGCGCCCTGGCTTGGGGGTACGTCAATGAAACAAAACCCGAAGAACTTCCCACCGTCGAACAACTGAAGCGGGCCATCATTGAACATGGCCCACTCGCCACCACCATCCACGGCGATAGCTGCTTCAGCGTTTATAAGGGTGGGACGTTCAACGGGCACCACAAAGGCGAACCAAATCATGCCGTAGTCATGATTGGTTGGGATGATGCGAAGCAGGCCTGGCTGATCAAAAACTCGTGGGGAGAAGAGTGGGGCGAAAAAGGATTTGGTTGGGTGGCGTACGGTAGCAATAACCTGGGTCGATTCACCGCCTGGATCCAACCGTCACCGCGCGGCGAGTGACGACTGGGCAAACGGGATCCGCAAGCTATTTAGTTCCGGCGTGACTTGCGACGTTGCACTGGAGAGCGTTCACTTAACAAATCTTTGTGACGCGTCGAGATGATGTAGGCCAGACTCTGGTAACTGACCCCCAATTGCGTCGCCGCCTGCGTGAGCCTGCCGTTGACTCTGGCGAGGGCATGCCGAATCAAGGTCCGCTCATAAGCGTTGACTTGCGAACTTAGGTCGCCGGCGGACTCCAGCGAAGATTTGGCTGCGCGTTCGGTGTCAGCCTCAGCTTTCAGTTTTCCAAAAACTTTCCTGGCTGCCCCGCTCAAGCGGCGCCAAATTTCTTCACCCTGCGAATCTGCGAGCCATTCGCTGGCGCGCTCAAAGGCGGTGACGAGTGTTTGCGTGGGCACGTCGTCGAGTTCCTCAATCATTGAGAGCGCGGCGAGACCGGCCCGGTTGAGCGCCCCTACCCGGTAGGCTACCTCGGTCGCGCGCTGAAAAATTGTTTGGGCCCGCTCGACCTGGCCCAGCCGGGCCACGGAGATCGCATGGGTGTTAAGCGCTTCGGCGAGACTGCCTTGATGACCGCTTTCCTGCAACACGCTAACCGAGCGTCGCACAATTGCTTCGGCCTCTTTGTATTTGCCCTGAACGATAAAAACCTGTGCCCGAGATTCATCGATTTGCGCGACGATAATTCTGTCTCGCATACTCGAGCGCAACCGGCGGGCCGATTCCAGGTAAGCATGCGCCTCCCTAAACCGCGACAGCCGGCACAAAAATAAGCCCAGGTTGTTTTGCACGTCTGCACGGAAGGCAAGGTTTTTGGCGAGGTGAAAATAATGATCCGCCAGCTCGTATTCTTTCACCACCTTTTCCAGATGGTCGTCTCGATCCACTGCCGGAGTTAACTGCCGCATGCCCATGGCAATCAGATTATGGTAAGTGCCAATCAGAACGTTGTTACTGATCCGTTCGATTAGCGAGGCATGCTCGGTCAAGACCTTGAGCGACTCAACAAATCTCGACGCTGTCCACTCGACGGTCGCGAGGCCAATGACTGCATTGGCTCTCATATTTGCCGGACCGGTCAAGGTCTCCAGCGTATCCTTAAACATGACGCGCGCTTCTCTGAGTGCGCCTTCGCGCCAGTAGCAATAGGCGAGTTCAATCTGCGCGCCGGAAATTTTAGTAGCGTCGCCGGCAAAGTAAGTAATACTCCTGGTGATCAAATCACGAGCTACCTCGGGCGATTCCTTCGACTCATCGCGGCTACCCATCCACCTGGTCAGGACGCCGGCGCAGAGGAATACTTCTCCGGCTGTGTCATCATCAAGTCCTTCCACGTTAGGCGACCTTCCCAAACTCCACAGGCCGTCCATCGCTTCGAGAGCGCTCTGATAATCACCGCGGTCTCTTGATTCGAGTGCAGTCCGACACCGGAGGAGAGCTTCCTCGTTAACTCCGAGTTGCGATTTACGAATTTTTAGTGAGGTTATCTTCACCAGTTGAGCCTTTCGTTAGCGGTGCAAGAGGCCTTGCTACTTCGGCGAGCATATTAGTTCCTCCCACAAAGACTTGCAAGAACGTTTCGAAGCTGGTTTAGTCACACCATGCAAAATTTTTTGCATGGTGAAATCGAAAAGGAGAATCGTCCATGAAGCGCTTTCTGACAGCGATAGCTTTAACTCTCGTACTTTCGTGCTCGGTTTGGGCAGGCGAACTGCCCACCACAAACGTCCCGAGCCCTGTTCCCAGTGAAACCCCGACTGCTCCAGGCGACCCGGGAATAGTTGCGGTTGACCCAAGTGGAGACCTAACGAGGGATGAGGCCAATGCTCTGCTAGCTGGCCTCCTGACGATCGTCAGCTTGGTACTGTAACGGATAGGCGTGCATCCGGACGCATCCTCGCCCCGATCTTAGCTCAAAACTAATCTGGTTACCGGCCGCAAAATCTCGGTAGCTGGATTAGATCCGGGGGACCTCCGCTTCAGATGCCTATCGTTTACACCGCCGCTTTATGCGCTTCGCTACCCGCTGGTGGCGCGGTCGAAGTGTGTCCAGGAGCCTTCAAGGCTACTAAGCACTTTACCGTTCGTTAATAGTCCGCATTGCCAAATGAAGGCTCGGGTAAACGATCACCGGGTCAACTGACGATACTTAATTCGATGGGGCTGATCGGCAGCCGCTCCCAGGCGGGCCTTCCGATCCGCCTCATACTCAGAATAGTTTCCTTCGAACCAAACCACTTTGCTGTCGCCTTCAAAGGCGAGCATGTGCGTGGCAATCCGATCGAGGAACCAGCGGTCATGTGAAATGACCACGGCGCAGCCGGCAAAATTTTCGAGTGCCTCTTCCAGCGCTCGTAGAGTGTTGACGTCAAGATCGTTTGTTGGTTCGTCCAACAGCAAGACGTTTGCGCCTTCTTTCAGCATCTTCGCCAGATGCACTCGATTACGTTCGCCGCCTGAAAGCATCCCAACTTTCTTTTGCTGATCCGAACCTGAGAAATTGAAACGCGCGACGTAAGCGCGCGAGTTAACTTCCCGCGTCCCCAGTTTTAATAAATCGGTCCCGCCCGTGATCTCTTCCCAAATGGACTTTTCCGAATCGAGTGTCCGGCTCTGATCGACGTAGGCGAGTTCGACTGTCTCGCCGATTTTAATCGTGCCCGCGTCGGGCGACTCCTGACCCGTGATCATGCGAAACAGCGTCGTCTTGCCGGCCCCGTTAGGACCAATCACGCCCACGATGCCGCCTGGAGGAAGCGCGAATGTCATGTCTTCGACGAGAAGATTATCGCCGTAGGCTTTGTTCACACCTGCCGCTTCGATTACGACATTACCAAGACGCGGTCCCGCGGGAATATGGATTTCCAGGTCCTCGCGACGTTTTTCAGACTGCTGATCCAGCAACTGCTCGTACGCGTTGATGCGCGCTTTACCTTTTGCGTGTCGCGCCTTGGGCGACATGCGAATCCACTCGAGTTCGCGCTGCAGGGTCTTTTGTCGTTCGCTCTCCGATTTCTCCTGTTTGCGCAGTCGTTCCTGTTTTTGTTCGAGCCATGAAGTGTAGTTTCCCTTGAACGGCAGGCCCTCGCCGCGGTCGAGTTCAAGGATCCATCCGGCCACGTTGTCCAGAAAATAGCGATCATGGGTGACGGCGATGATCGTTCCCGGATAACTTTGGAGATGATGTTCAAGCCAGGCGACGGACTCGGCGTCAAGGTGGTTGGTTGGTTCGTCCAACAGAAGGATGTCAGGCTTTTGCAAAAGCAGGCGGCACAAAGCGACCCGCCGGCGTTCGCCTCCCGATAAGATTTTGACTGGCGTCTCCGGTGGTGGACAGCGCAAGGCGTCCATGGCCATCTCCAGACGCGAATCGAGATCCCACGCGTCCTGATGATCCAGTTTCTCCTGCACCTCACCCTGCCGCGCCAGCAGTTTATCCATGTCTTCATCAGACATCTCTTCGCCAAATTTAGCGTTGATCTCGTCAAACTCTTTCAGCAAGCCAACAGTTTCCTGCACCGCTTCTTCCACCACTTCCCGGACAGTGCGGGCATCGTTGATCAACGGCTCCTGCTCAAGATAGCCGACGGTGTAACCAGGGGAGATTACAGTTTCGCCGTTTATTTCCTTATCAACTCCGGCCAGGATCCGGAGCAGGGACGACTTGCCCGAACCATTGAGGCCGATCACTCCAATCTTCGCGCCGTAGAAGTAGGAAAGGTAAATGTTTTTTAGGACCGGCTTCTTGTCGTAAAACTTGCTGACGCCGACCATCGAATAAATGACTTTGTTTGGTTCAGTACTCATTGCTTGCGGATCTTTTGTATCGGATACGGATTTGGATTTGGGTTACTGCACAGAGTACACAGATTATGCTGAGAAGGAAACGAAGGCACCGCAGCTAAATCAAAACTCGAAGGGGAGTGAAATGTGGAAATCCTTCGACGCGGAATTCCTATCAGATCGTTCCGAACGTGAATGATGGCACGGCGGCTAACCTCGGCGCCTTTGTAAACAGCCAATCGGTTCTGGACACCGACCTGGTGGTTTGGTATGGCATCCACATCGATCACAACCGCACCGGCGGTCAACAGATGGGCCATCCGAACATAAGTGGCTTAATGGTTGCGGGTCCGGATCTGATGCCCGTGCGCTGGTAGCGAAAGTATTCAACGAGCGGGCCGCTCACGTCGGCCGACTTGTTAAGCGCGCGCTTCAGAGTCGGAATTGGTTGGACCGAAACGTTCAATCGTTCTAGCACGGGCCTTGGCAGCTTCCACCGTGCGATCTCGTGGAGGCGCATTCGTCACGAGGCTGGCGAGCAACTCGTGAGCTGCCTGGGCGACCTGTTCGACCGCATGATTGAAGACGTCTTCGTTGGCTTTTGACGGCTTGGAAAAGCCACTGAGTTTGCGGACAAACTGCAGCGAGGACGCATGAATTTCTTCATGAGTCGCAGGCGGTTTAAAGTTGTGCAGGGTCTTAATATTTCGACACATAATATTTTTTCACTTCATTTCTCAGAGACGGTTTTATAAGTCTGCCCTAATTTTTCCCCATCATTCTAATTCCTGTCCCGAAGCCTCGGAGGTCTCGATCTGCGGCGCTCTTGCTCGCCGATCGAATAGAGGCTTGATGATTCGCCAGTAAGACTTAGGCATAGCGCGTTGGATCAGATCGATCTGCGTCGCGTCGGGCCCAACTAGAATACGTGTCTCACCCTGCAGCATCGCCGATACGATTCGGTCCGCTGCGCGCTCCGGCGTGGTGCGCGCAATGAAATCAAATTTTGCCGCAAACTCATCTAGTTTCATCCGGCTGGCATCGGCGCCGAGTCTGCTGACCTTAGCGATGTTGGTACGAATTCCGCCCGGATGAACGCTCGAGACCTGAACATTTGTGCCAGCGAGTTCGTGGCGCAAGGCTTCGGTGAAACCGCGCACTGCAAACTTGCTGGCCGAGTAAGCAGCCTGGCCCGGCGGTGCGATCATGCCGAACACGCTCGATAAATTCACTATGAACGCTCGTTCTTGCTGTCTGAGCATCGGCAGAAAATATTTGACTCCATATACCGTGCCCCAAAAGTTGATTCCCATCAACCATTCGATGTCGGCGAGGGAAACCTCTTCGACGTCGCCGCAGAGCGCGACGCCGGCGTTGTTGATCAGCACGTCCACACGTCCAAATTGTTCCATCACGCTGCGGCTTAACGCTTCAACCTGACGCCGATCGGAAACATCAACTGAGTGGACGGAGACGTCGCAGCCCTTGGCTTTCAGTGCGTGAGCCACGGTGTCGAGTTGCGGTTTGTTTATGTCGGCGAGGCAGAGACGAGCGCCTTCGTCGGCCAGACGCGAAGCGAGGGCGCGACCGATGCCGTTGGCGGCGCCCGTGATCACGGCGACACTGTGTTTGAGTTCATGCATTTAGATAAGTGCAGCGCTAACTCAACTCATTAAGAGTTTAAGGCTTGGTGATTTCGCCCCTCAGAAAATCTTCATATCCGGGTTTACGCGTTGAAAATCTTCAGCCACGCTTTCCTTTTGAAGCGTGACAGTAGACCGTAGCTTACTGAGCACATTTTTCCGCTGACGCAGCTTTCGTTCTTTCCTCACTAACAACGGCAGGGTGTATTTAGCATACTTCATTTGGCGCAGCGCCTTGTGCGGATCAACCAGGTGCGTGGTGGGAAGTTTCGCACCCGACTCCTTGAGCACAAGTCCAACCGGCAATTCCATTTCGTCCTGCAACTTAATCAGCCGGCAAAGCAGCGCGGCGGCCGGAGTGATGAGTGGGCCAAATCCGTAACGGACTTGCGGCGTGCCCACGATGTAAAGGTGCTTCTGCTCCGGCAAGGTGCACCCGGCGTAGAGCAGGGCGTTGCTGCCATCCACCGGCACCAGTCCCGCCGGCAGAAAAGGGAAGCTGAGATGAAAACCGGTACCGCAGACGATCATGTCGTATTCTTCGGCACTCCCGTCGACGAACACCACGCGGCTACCTTCGAACCTTGCAACGTCTGGGCGCGGGCGAATCCTGCCGTGTTTCAGGTAATGGAGGATTTCGGTGTTGAGAGTGGGATGTGCGTCAAAGATCCGGTGGTTTGGTTTCGGGAGACCGTAGTCTTCATACTTTCCAATCGCGACACGCAATACTCCTTTCAGGAAGATTCTCTGCGCCCAAACCGGCACCCAACCGGGAACCAGTTCGGGAAGCGGGACGCCGAAAAGAAATTTTGGCAGAAACCAGTAGCCGCGTCTCAGGCTCAAATCTGAGCTACGTCCAACTCGAGCAGCTTCCGAAGCGAGATCGCAAGCGGAGTTGCCTCCGCCGATTACCAGCACGCGCTTGCCGATGAGCTGATCCGGGTTTTTGTAGTCTTTTGAATGGATATACTCGCCGGTAAAGTCGCCCGGATAACTTGGAAACCGTTTGTCCCAATGATGCCCACTGCAAACGATGACGCCCTTGTAAACTCGCCGCTCACCATCGGCCAGTTCAACTTCCCAACGTTCATTGCCGGCAGCGCCTTCCGTAGGTGGTCCATCATTGCTTTGTGGCCGGCACATTACCACTTTGGTTTTGAACTCAATGTGCTGCCGCAGGCCGAAGGCGGCGGCGTAAGAGTTTAGGTACTCGAGCATCTGCTGAGCGCTAGGAAAATCGGGAAACTCAGACGGCATGGGAAAGTCGGCATACTCGGTGGTCTTGCGCGAGGAGATGATATGGGCGGTTTCATAAACGCCGTGGTACCAGTTTCCACCCAGCTCGTCGTCGGCTTCCAGTTGGTCGTAAGGAATAGAGTTTTGCAGGAGCGCGCGCGCCACGGCGAGTCCGACAGGCCCTGCGCCAATCACCGCCATGTGAGTGGATCGATCAATCATGAGTCCTGAGTTTACCTTCTTCTTCGCTCGCCGTCACAGATTGATACCCTACAACTACTGTCAGAGAGTGGCCTTGATCAAGACCGCAGTCACTCGGGCGAAATGCCGTCTAGTGAAATCGGCGAGATCTGAGTAATCTGTGGATGCCATTATGAAGAGCAAGGTAGGGACGTCAGGATTTGGGATCGCGCAGCAGAATTATGTAAAACTGTTTTCCTGCGTCGAAGTCCAACACACCTTTTACCAACCTCCGCGAGTGGTCACGCTCGAACGCTGGCGCGCCGCGGCACCTCCCGATTTTGAATTCGTACTCAAAGCGTGGCAGTTGATTACGCACGCTGCAAAGAGCCCCACCTATCGACGACTGAAAAAACAATTGTCTGAAGTTGAGCGGGAAGAGGCCGGTTACTTTCGACCCACTTCAATTGTCAGAGAAGCGTGGGAAGCGACGCTCGCGAGCGCGCGGGCCCTGAACGCCCGGACGATCTTATTTCAGTGTCCCGCCAGCTTTACTCAGTCGGGCGAAAACATCGCCAACTTCAAACGGTTCTTCAAAACGACCAGCCGGAATCGGGGCAAGGATGTGTCCGGCAAGCTGAACTTCGCCTGGGAACCGCGTGGTGACTGGGATCCGAAAGTCGTCAAAAAACTCTGCTCGGAGTTGGATCTATCGCACGCGGTGGATCCCTTTACCACGCAGAGCGTCACGCCAGAGAAATTCTATTTTCGATTACATGGTCGAAACGGTTGGCGCTACGAGTATGAGGAAACTGAACTGCGCGAGCTTGCCGGTATGCTGAATCGTCCAAAAATGTCTGCGGCACCGACTCGAGTGAAGTCGCGTGCAATTCCCGCCGCGCGTCACCAATCCTACGTCTTCTTCAATAACGCCCGCATGACTGCAGACGCTTTAGAGTTTCAAGCAATAACGGCCGAGGCTGACTGAGTGTGCCGGCCTTTAAAGCGCTCGCGTTTAATCGCCCATCAAACTGAATATGATCACGACGATCAAGAGGAGGAAAAGGATCGCGGTGACGAATAGTGCGATCTTCCAGATACTGTAGGGCCGATCGCCCTGGATCTCGCCAGTGCGACCATTGACTACGATTTGAAAGACCTTCTGGTTGAAGCGATAAGCCCCAGCGTAAACCGGCAGCAGCAGATGCTTGAAGGTAATTCCGGAATACTGTGTTGAGATCTGATTGATCTTTTGCTCGTCGCCGCCGATGTCCGAGCGTACATCGCTTTGGATCACACCGGCTGCCACTTCTTTCACCCGTTCAAAACCATTCTCAAGTCCGACCTGATATCGCTGAGCCTTGAAGCCCGAGAGAAACGCCGGATCGTAAGGCTTGATTTCGGCAAGGTCCCACGGGTTTAGAGCATCGAGTCGATTCAGCGGCAGCGAAATAGTCGCTGGAACAAGGATGTCGTCAAACCAACGCGTGACCATTCCAGACGCTGCGTGCCAACGCGTGTGGCGCACCTGTCTCGTGCGAGTCTCCTGTTTTCCCTGAGCGTCGGTTTCAGAATATGTTTCGGTGACGTAGTAAAATTCCCCGCGTTCGCCGGTGTAGTAACTCGTAGTGTTTGTGTCGTAGGTCCAAAACGGAAGGTAAACTCCGTTGATGGCATCAGGCCGCGCGAAGTGTTTTAAAGCGTTAGGCGCGAACCACCGCGAATGAAGCCATACACGCAACCCGGAACTCGCCTGCTGTTGCGTGATGCGAAAGGGCAACACGCCCTCAGGCGCGAGGATCGGATCAGCCGACTTCGCCTGGGCCACGATCTGCACGCCGCAAAAATCGCATTGCCTCGCCACTTCAGGCGGAACAAACGTTACTGTGGCGCCGCAACTTTGACACTTTACATCGAGCGCGTTTGCCGCGAGTTGCTCAAGCTGTTCAGGCCGAATGTGTAAATACTGTTCGAACGATCGCTCTTCAACCTGATCGATGCTGGCAGGAATCGCCTCTTTGTGTCCGCAATGAGCGCAGGAAAGAAATCCGTCGCGTGGCTCATAAATCAGGTCGGCGCCACAAGCGGTGCAGGGGTAGCGATGAATCTTGTTCGGAGAATGGGGGGTGGTTTGCATTGCGCTCCGCGTAGTTGAATGGATGTTCTGAAGCTGCCGGATTTGCGGAAGGAGACTAACACAGACGCGGGCCTGGTTTGGATTCAATTACGAGCGAATCCCTCAATCTAGTTGTTCAGCTGGGGAACCAGAACGGTAGAAAATGCTTGGCAAAATTGGAATGATCTCGCAAAGTATCCATCGATAATCAGCCCGACGGGCATTCCCCAAATGCAAGGAGCTAAAGCATGAGGAAGAAGACCTGGTTAATGATGATGATGGTGGCCGTGATTTCCGTTTCCTTTGTGTTGCCGGTGCAGGCAGACCAGCCGCACATGCAGGCTGCCAAGTCAGAACTTAATAACGCGATGAAATTTTTACGGCGAGCGACTGCCGACAAAGGTGGACATCGCGAAAAAGCGATCAACCTCGTGTCGCAGGCAATGGCGGCCGTGCAGGCCGGAATTGATTACGACCGCACGCATTTCACCCCGGGTCGTCGCCGCCGCAACAGCGATCTCGATGAGAACAGTTTACTGTCGATAGCTGCGATGCCGGACCAACCAAACATGGAGGCCGCGCGCCGGGCGCTCGACAACGCACTCTCGAGCTTGAATCGCGCCTCCGCCGACAAGGGCGGTCATCGCGAACGCGCGATGGACCTGGTCCGGGCCGCGATTGCCGAAGTTAACGCGGGCATTGAGTACGACCGCACGCACTAAGCGCGCGGACATTAAGCAACCGAAAGGGTGGCCGCGGTTCGGTCACCCTGGCAGTTGCCGGTTCGAGGGTATCCACGGTGAAACGATTCGCTGTAATAGCTTTCTTGTTCACGCTGTTTCTCGGAGCGTCGTCAGGCTATGCGCAAGAAGCGTCGAAGTGTTTCCACTCCGAGTGGTTGCAGGGCGCGCGCACTGTTAAATTCACGATTCGCGGCAACAGGTTGTCAGGTGCGTTTATCGTGAGCGATCAATCTTCGGGTGATCGAGAGTATGAGTTTGCCGGAACGCGCCGGGGTAATAAGTTGACCGTCGCCTTCGCTGAAAACAAGCTTCCTGATGTAGCGCCGTCAGAAATGAAGAGTTTGATCTGGCAACTAGTGCGATCTCGAGGAAGAGAACTGCTGCGGATAAAATTTTACGGCAAAAATTATGTGACGAATAAGTACGAAGCGCGCTGGGACGATTTTGAGCCGTGTCGAAAGTGATCGCCACTGTGTCAGAGTTTCGCAGTTAACTTTTTTATCCGAGTAGCCAAACGCTCGTCTCCGATTTTTTTAGTGAACGCCGGAAATGCGGGCGTCGGCCCGCGCCAGCGCAATTCGTCGACGTCGTCGAAGAGCGGAGCATCAATGCGAAGGGTCGCGAGATCCTTGAAAAGCAGGGCGAGTTCGGCATTGTCATCCTTCAACGTGCCAGCTGGAAAATCCTCGATGTGGCCGTGACGATTAATTAGCGTCGCGGCCGTTTTGCTTCCCAACCCCGGAATGCCTGGATAACCGTCGGCGCTATCGCCGACCAGGGCGAGATAGTCAGCAATGAATTCCGGCGCGACACCAAACTTCGCGCGCACTCCCGCCGCATCGCGAATCTCGTCTCGACGGCGATCGGCCTGGACCACTCGTTCCCCAGCTACGCACTGCGCGAGGTCTTTGTCCGGCGTCCAAATGCAAATCTTTTCCGCGCGCTTGTCTTTTGCCGCAAGATGGGCGGCGGAAGCAAGCGCGTCATCGGCCTCGAGATCGACCATGGGCCAGACGACCACGCCCATCGCGAGGAGCGCTTCCTCGAGGGGCTGAAACTGCGCCCGCAGCGCGGGTTCAATCCCCGCACCGGTTTTATATCCAGACCAAAGCCGATTGCGAAAAGACTCGATCACATGATCAGTCGCGACTCCAATGTGGGTGGCTTCGTCCTCAAGCATCTTCGCCACCATGTGTAGCACTCCGGAAACCGCACCAAACGGCGGATCAGTTTTCTTGAAACGCCGGATGCCGTAGAAATGGCGAAACAGTTCGTATGTGCCGTCGATAAGATGAATGATCATTTGCGCGGGTAGCAGCGGTCGACTCTAACTCATTGCTCAACCACCGACAGAATGTTTCCCGCCGGATCTTTAAACCATGCGATGTTTGGCCCCTTGGCTTCCGCAGCCCCGCGGAAGATGTCCTTTTCGTCAGTCTTGATTTCGCCTTGATACGTCTCGAAGAGCACTCCGAGTTGTTTCAATTTGCCGACTGCCTCGTCGATATCCGGCACTCGAAAGTTCAAGATCGTGAAACTTGCTGGCGAGTGGTTGGGCTTCGAGTAAATAAAGCCTGCGCCGCCGCCGGCGAGTTCGAGACTCAAGCCCTCAGGCGTTTCGGAAACGCGGAGGCCGAGCGTTTCTCCGTAAAACTTTGAGGCCTTATCTAAATCATCAACTGAAAAACTGAAGAATGCTGCTGTGTCTTTGAACATAGTAGTTGGTCCCTTACGGTTCGTTTCTTAATAAACTTTCCGTTCGTGTACGCTCTCTTTAGTTGCGAGTGCGAATCGCAGTTCAACTTTCGTTCTACCTGTCAGCAACCCGGCGACGTGTTCGCCCACGGCCGGTCCATGCTTAAAGCCGTGCCCCGATCCGCCACCGACCAGCCACACATTCTCGTAAGCGGGATGACGATCGATCAGAAAATCACCGTTAGACGTGTTTTCATATTGGCAAACCCGCGTTTCCACGACCGGCGCCTCGGCAAGTTTTGGAATGCGCCGCGCTAGCTGCGCACGCGCCGCATCGAGGCCTTCCTTTGACGCGAAGCGTTCGCCGTTATCCGGATCAAACTGCGGTCCATGAGCGTCGATCGCTATCTTAATACCCCGGTTGTCCAGGTTCGGAATACCGTAAACGAGATCGTTAAAGTCGATCCAGGCCGGCATTCTTGCTGGTCCATAGAGGCCCTCCGCAGACGCACTGGACGCGGGAACTCCAAAGAAAAACACTTCTTGCCGAGTTACCTCGATCAGCTTCCCCAGGAGATCGGGGAAAAGCTTCGGCAACCATGGACCACACGCAAAGACAAACTTGCCAGCGCGAAGCCGATCACCTCCAGCGGTTTCAACTGAGTCGAGAGTCTCGCCGGATCCAGAGCCAGGGACCAGGGACGGCGGCAACGCTGCTTGTTCAAAGTATGTAGCTCCCAACGCGCGCGCAGCGGCGACTGCGGCTCTGACCGCGTTGCGGGACATCAACACGCCGCTATCCTGTTCGAGAATCCCCCACTCCGAAGCGCCAAATTGCAGTTGCGGATACTTACGGGCTAGTTCGGTGTGTTCGAGACGTTGGAAGTTCACGCCCAGTCGTCGAAAATTTTCAAGCGTGGCCTCGCAATAAGAATCCTGGTCCCGCGCCAGCCACAAGACACCGGTGGGCTGAAACAATGAGGTCGAAGTGTTGTCAGGACCGATTTGTTCAGATAGTTCTTTCCAAAGCCGAAGCGAGCGCTGGGCCATCGCCGTATAAATTCCATCCGGCCCGTAGCCCATTCGGATAATGCGCGATTCGCCGCCAGAGCTCGCCCGATTGTTTCCTGGCCCATAGGCATCGAGAAGGGCCACTCGGGCCCCGCTGCGACTTAGCTGGAGCGTGGTCCACGCCCCAAAAACTCCGGCGCCAATGACGGCGACGTCAAACGTTTGATCTGTAATCACTATTACAAGCGTTCAACTTAGCGGCTTTTAATTGGCGCTATTCGCCACCGGCCATAGGCCACAAACAAGAGCAGGAGCACCACGATTATTGGGAATATCGCGGATCCGAGCGTTCCGCTCATCAGCGTGATGACGGCGGCGCCGATCATAATGATCAAGAGTCCCAAAGCTGCGAGCGGCGTGAGGCCGGGCCGAATCCGCAACAATGAGGGCAGCAACAGGCCAAGACCACCCAGGAGTTCGGCCAGCCCGATGAAACGCAGGAGTAAACCCGGCAATGGTGTTTGGCCTGACTGGCGCGCTAACTCCTGCATTACTTCGATCGACATCACCAGCTTTGATCCGCCGGCGAAAAGAAACAACAGCGCGAGTAGCACCTGAATGATCCACAGTGCATAGTTCATGTCTGATCTCCTAAGCCCCGGTTTTTTCCATCTGCAAGCTGCGCTTATTTATCTTTCCCGTGAAGCGTGGCGCTGATGGCAGGCAGCTGGTGAAGGCCGACTTCCGGATCTGACGACAACACAGTGTTCGACGGATTTGAGAACAACGCTAAAATTATTTCCCAAATCCGTCGACTTCAATACTATCGGCGGCGACCTTCCCGCCGCAGCACTACCTTTGCTGGAACGCCGATCTGATCTCCTTCGACCAAACGCCACTCGAGTGTTCCCGCCTTCAGCACGAGTACCGCGACACTCGGCTTCGAACCATCAGCCGGCGCCTTGTAAATCACGTTTTCTTCATAACCTGGCACGGTCGCCGCTGAATCGAATAAAACCCTCGCACCGGTCGCAGTGGTTTCGCCACGAAAAGGAGTCTGGTTCCCATCTTCGCCCTGCCATTTGCCGTTGATGAATTCGTCCACGCTGTAAGTGCCCTGTACCACTTTGCCTGCGCGCCGAATTACCAGGCTAAACTGTCGTTGCGGTTTGTTCTTGCGAGCAACTTCCTTCCAGGTCCAGCGCCCGGTGATTGAAGACGCGCCTTGCGGGAAAGCCGAACCGGCCATGAAGCAAAGCACGATCGCCAGTAGAACCAATCGAAGAGAAGTCTTAAACACAAATTTATTCATACGTTTTCTGCCCAACCCCCTCAGACCTTGAGAATTATTAGCGAGGAGATTTGACCATAACTTTTCCCAGACGGCTACCTGCCTCCCCGCCAATGACAAGTCAGTAAACGTTTCATTGGTTGCGGCTGACAGCATGGCTGTGTAACCTGCGCAGTCTGTGCGTGTCAACCGGAGATGATCCTTCAGCAAAACATCGCCCAATCCTTCCAATCGCCAATCGTGCGCATTCTGCTGGGCGCGATTGCGGTGGGGCTCTTGTACGTGTTGGGCCGCGAAGTGCGGAAGATTCCGGCAAAGCTGTTTACGCTCATGGCCACGGCGTTTGTCGACATGCTGGGCCTGCTGATGATCATTCCCCTCCTGCCGTTTTACGTGAAATCACTGGGCGGCGCGGGCATCACCATTCTCGGAATCCACTTCGGTATCGGGATGATCATTGGATTCATCGTCGCCTCGTTTACTGTGGCCCAGTTGGTGAGCGCTCCCGTTTGGGGGCGCTTTTCAGATCGAGTCGGACGCCGGCCGACGCTGCTGATCGCTCTCGGCGCGTCAGCAGTGGCGTATTTAATCTTTGGCTTTGCTCATTCGCTGCTCGTCTTGTTCATTTCGCGCCTGGTTCAAGGCGCCGGTGGTGGCACCGTGGGCGTGATCCAGGCGTACGTGGCTGACTCGACTGATCCGAAGGACCGTGCGCGCGCGCTCGGCTGGCTTTCAGCTACAACCAATCTGGGAGTCGCCCTGGGACCAGTGCTCGGCTCATTTGCAATCACGCTCGGTACTCGCGACCTGATGCCAGGGCCGGCCACGATCCACATGGGCCATGCCGCGCCGGGAATCATTGCGGCGGCATTGTGTTTGCTCAACATGATCTTCGTGGCGCGTTATCTGAAAGAATCTCGCAACTTTGCTGAGCAGACGGAAGCAGGTGAAGTTCGACCAACTTCTCGTCAAGCCATCTGGCGAGTCGTGTCGCATTCAAGCGAACCTTCTTCGCGGCTGATCTGGATTTATGCAATCGCGATCGGGGCTTTCCAGGGAAGCTTTTCAGTCCTCGCACTGTTCCTAAACGCGCGTTTCCAGGTTACGGAACACACTATCGGATATTTCTTTATGTACGTCGGCGCGATCTCAGTGTTTGCGCGCGTGTTGTTGCTTGGGCGCATGGTCGATTGGTTGGGTGAAGCAAATCTTTCACGACTGGGAATAGTGTTGTTGGCGGCCGGGGTGTTGGGGATGCCTTTGTCGAGCAATCTTTGGATGCTGGCGTTGGCGGTGGCCTTGATTCCGTTGGGCACCGCGTTTACGTTTCCTTGCGTGACGGCGCTTTTGTCACGAGTGATCGCGCCGAAACAGCGGGGCCTCTACATGGGCCTGCAACAAACCTACGGAGGTGTGTCACGAATCATCGCGCCGCTCTTCTTCGGTTGGTCGTTTGATCGAATCGGCGTTTCCTCGCCATACTTTTTTTCGTCCGCGTTTCTACTTGCCACACTCTTTCTGGGATTCGGCCTCGATCGTTACGCGCGACCGGAAGGGAAGGGCAAGTAGCGGTCGCTCCTTATTGCTTGCGCGAGCGCCAGCAATGATTTCGTCAACCGAAGTTTCAAGATTAATTAATCCGGCGCTTCCATCTCAATCAGGTCCTGAACGCCAAATAGATTCCTTTAGGACATTTCACAGAACTGTGTTAAAAGCTCTCTGACCTAAAGCAATTCCAGCCCAATAGACTTTCAAACAGATCACTGAATAAGGAAACTAATGAATAATAAATCGTTGATCTGCGGCTTGACCGCAGCTTTACTCGTCACCGGTGCGTGCTCAACTTCGAGCAATGCTCCGCAGTCGAAACCAACCACCGCGGCTACCCCCGCCACTGCAGCGGTGGCAGCGACACCGGCAACAGCACCTGCGGATACCGCCGGAGCGCAAGATTTCACGCTGATTAATACAACTGGCGTAGAGATCGATAAGGTTTACATTGCCCCGCACAGCTCGGACGATTGGGAAGAAGATATTCTTGGACAAGACACTCTCCCCGATGGCCAAAAAGTTGACATCAAGTTTCACCGCTCCGAGAAGGCGGCCATGTGGGATTTAAGAGTGGAAGACAAAAAGGAAAACAGCATTGAGTGGGAAAATCTCAACCTGCTGGAAATTTCCAAGCTCACACTCGAATACAAAGACGGCAAAGCAACAGCCAAAGCTGAATAACGCCAACCCAGGCGGTTCAAGTTAGGTCGGGTATGATTCCCCTCAGGCAAACCTTATTACAACGCTCTCCCAAGCGTAGTAGGGCTAGTCGGCGGGGAATCCTGGTGTGCGGACTCAGTAACAAAACAAGGCTCGATAGTTGAAAGGCAATCGAGATTCATGAACAACTGACAAGGCACTACCCAGCGAAAGTTTAAAGCTCTCGGCGCGATCTTTGCGCTGGCCGCTTCGGGTGATCTCAACGAATATCATCTGTTACACGCAGCGCGTGCTGACTTGCTGCGACGCGATGGAGATCGAGCTGAAGCGGCGAAGAGCTATGCGCGAGCGCTTGAGATGGTGACGCACGAAAGCGAACGACGATATCTTGAACGGCGTCAGCGGGAAGTGGAGACTGCGCAGACAAGCTAAGCCCTGGACTCTGAATCCTCGCCTGGCAGTTTGAAGTATCCGTCCGTTCCGGGCTCAAACTCATCAACTCGCACCACCGCAGCTGTATTCAGTTTTCCATAGATGTGCGGAAACAATTGCTCGCCCCCCTCCAGGTTTTCGTAGACGATTTCCGGCGCCACCTTCTCAGGATCGATCACCAGCAAAACCAATCCCGCAAGTCCTCGAAATCGCGCATTGGCAACCCCGACCACCTGTTTCTCGGTGGAGCAGTGGGTGAAACCATCATTCGGAAACGCCTCTGGCCAGTAGGCCCCGGTTGGTGCGGCTTCGTCCCAGGCGTGTCGGGTTGTGATATGAAAGATGTTTGCCATTTTGTCCGTTCAAATTAACGTTGATGGGTTTAAGAGCGCCCGCGACTTACACCTGGCCGCGAGACTAATCAGTTGGCAGCCCTTCGAGTCGCATGATGTCGAGGGCGTTGGTAGTGGGACACGGTCCCGGGCGAAGCTGATAATCGAAAACCATTCGTCCCTCGTGAACTTCTTCGCGGAAATGAAAATTCCGAGCGGTCGCAATTTCATCGGCCAGTTTTATCAGTTCCAGATCGTGCGTGGAAGTCAGACCAAACGCGTGAAGCTGAGACAGAGCGCGAACAAACGCGCGGGCGCCGATGAGACGTTCACGGCTGTTGGTGCCGCGAAAAATCTCGTCGATTAGGAACATGAGCGGTGGTCCAGCTTCCGACTCCGCGGCTGAAAGCAATGCCTTCAATCTTTTCACTTCCGCGTAAAAGTAAGAGAGTCCATCCTGTACCGAATCGCTCACCTTAATGCAGGTGAACAAGCGAAATAAAGATAACTGCAGGCGCTCTGCGTTGACTGGTGCGCCGGCGTAGGCCAGACATAGATTCACGCCGATAGTTCTGAGAAACGTGCTTTTGCCGGCCATATTTGACCCGGTCAGGATTGCGATCTTCGCGTGCTCATTCAATTCGAAATCGTTGCAAACTTTCACGTCCGGTTTGAGTAGTGGATGTCCGAGCGCGCTGCCGGAAAGCAACGCGTGGCCGTTACTAATCTCGGGAAACACGTACGACGGATTTAAGAAGGCGAAATTCGCGAGGGAATTGAGAGCTTCAAGTTCGTACCAGGCGTCGAGCCAACGTGGCAAGAGTTCAGCGAGTTCCTCGCGAAGCAGATTGAGCCGATGCGTAAAGTAAAAGTCCCAGGGTACGAGCGCATTGACCACGAACCAGAGGAGGGCATTGGTGCGTATGCCGAGTGCCGCTGCCAGGCGTTCCAGTCGCTTGAATTCTGCTGAGGGTCGTTTCCCCGCGTCGCGAAATGGTGAACAAATCTCCGCGAGCTCTGGACTGTTGCAATACCCGCGGGCTTCGAGATAGTGAAAGACCGCCCGAAACCTACCCAAAGTTTTTTCCAGTTCCTGCAACTCGCCCCAGGCCGAGGAAGTCTGTGATTGTTTGGCAATCATCACGCCGGCGTAAATCAAAAATGTGATGGGCCAGATGTGCGGCACTATACCGAACACCGCAAGGATGACAAGCGCGATATTTAGCCAAGAGAGTACGCTGAGCAGGATCACCACCGATCGCAGAGATTCCTTCTGGCCTCCCACCCCGACCCAGTCGGCGAGTCTGTTCGAATCCCATTGACCAGGTTGCGTGGATTTGCGTGATTTGGTTTTCGGCTTTGGTTGGTCAGGTCTATCGCGAGCCTCTCCGCTCGCCACTGCGGAGACTACTTGCAGCTTGTCGCGGAATAGGGACAAGCGCATGAACTCGCGCACGATCGCCTGCCGGCGAGAAATCGTGTCCGGATGCGGCGTTGAATTCAGCAGCCAGTCTTTGAGCCGCTCGCTGCCACCACGCGTAATAGCGCAGTCGAGCAGTTGATGCAGCGAGCGTGGCCCGGTGATATCAAGGTCAGTCTCGAAAGGATGACCGTCCGCAGTTGTGGTTCGAGTTTGCGATTCAGAAGACTCCGGCAGACTAGTCCAATCAAGTTGAATTCGTGCTATCTGAAGCTGCTTAATTTCAACCATCAGAGAGTTTGCGACGTGGCTGTCGCGCACTTTGCGATGAAAAAAGGCGATGCTCCCGAAGACGAAGAGGAACGCGACTCCAATCATCGCAGCTACGTTTCCTGAAAACTTGCAAGTG
>JANLZV010000079.1:0-3112 GCA_031366425.1 Pyrinomonadaceae bacterium
GAAAATCGAGGCCCTTCCACTCGATGTCTTCGTAATGCGGCATCCAGCCAATCGGAGTTTCGCGGGCGAGGGCCCGGCCGCGCGCGCGGTCAACGATCCATTTCAGCACGCGCATGTTTTCGCCGAATCCCGGCCAGATAAACTTTCCGTCGGCGTCTTTGCGGAACCAGTTCACGTGAAAGATGCGCGGGGTTTCGCTCAACGAGCGTTGCATGCGGATCCAGTGTCGAAAATAGTCGCCCATGTGGTAGCCACAGAAAGGCAGCATAGCCATCGGGTCGCGGCGCACTTTGCCAATCGTGCCGGCGGCTGCGGCAGTCATCTCCGAACCCATGGTGGCGCCGATGTAAACACCGGAGCTCCAGTTAAACGACTGATAGACGAGCGGCATCGTGGTCGCGCGGCGACCGCCGAAAATTATGGCATCGATGGGAACGCCGCTCGGGTTTTCCCAATCGGGATCAATCGTCGGACACTGCGACGCGGGGGCGGTGAAGCGGGCGTTTGGATGCGCGGCCTTCGCGCCCGTCTCCTTCGCAATCGCAGGAGTCCATTTGTTTCCCTGCCAATCAAGACATTCGGCAGGTGGTTCGTCAGTCATGCCTTCCCACCAAACTCCGCCTTCGGGCGTGAGGGCGACATTGGTGAAGATGGAATTTTTCGCGAGCGCGATCATCGCGTTTGGATTCGTCTTTGCTGAAGTTCCCGGCGCCACGCCGAAGAATCCAGCCTCCGGATTGATCGCGCGGAGATGCCCTTTTTCGTCAGGCTTGATCCAGGCTATGTCGTCACCGACAGTCCAAACTTTCCAGCCTTCAAATCCTGCCGGTGGAATCAGCATGGCGAAATTAGTCTTGCCGCAGGCGCTGGGAAACGCCGCCGTCACATACGTTTTTTCGCCTTCCGGATTCTCAACTCCGACGATCAGCATATGCTCAGCCATCCAGCCTTCGTCGCGCGCGATGTTTGAAGCAATGCGCAGCGCGAAACACTTCTTGCCCAGCAGTGCGTTGCCGCCGTAGCCCGAACCATATGACCAAATCTCGCGCGTTTCAGGAAAATGGACGATGTACTTTTCCTTGTTGCAGGGCCATGGCACATCTGCCTCGCCGGCAGTTAGCGGCGCGCCGACTGAATGCATGCACGGCACCACGCGTTTGTAGTCTTTGTCGATCTCCGCATAAATCGGCGACCCAATCCGCGCCATGATGCGCATGTTCACAACTACGTATGGCGAATCTGTAAGCTGGACCCCAATCTGAGACATCGGCGAGCCGACTGGTCCCATGCTGAAGGGCAACACGTACATCGTGCGCCCGGCCATCGAGCCATCGAAAAGTTCCTTCAGCTTCCGGCGCATCATGTAGGGCTCTTCCCAATTGTTAGTTGGGCCGGCGGCGTCTTTTGAAAGTGAACAGATAAACGTGCGGTCTTCGACTCGGGCCACATCGCTCGGATTGGAGCGCGCGTAGAAACAGCCGGGCCAGAGTTCTTCGTTGAGCTTAGTGAAAGTGCCGCCGGCAACCATTTGGGCTTTCAATGCCTGATCTTCTTCGGCTGAACCATCAACCCAATGAATCGACGCAGGCTTGGTTAAGAGCGCCATCTTTTCGACCCAATTCAGTAGATGGGCGTTTTTACTCAACGGGGCTGACGGATCTCTGTCGCCAAAGGCGCCGTCGGGCGCGCCTGCTGCCTGAGTGCGAGATGAAGTCATAAAGTCTCCAGGGTTAAGAACATCTTTGGCTAAATTTATCTCGTTAGTGCGGCCGTTCGTTGCTACTTTAACGCGTCCGCAGACATCCGGCGCTCATGAGCGATCTCTCTCAGAGCCACCGAAAAATCGCGGCAGGCGCGTTCGATGCGGTCCGCCACGGCTTCGAGCGATTCCACTTCAGTCGTCGATCTTATAGCGACGATGGCGAGTGCATCTTCAATGTGTTCGATTAGTCTCGCTGCTTCGGTTTCGGTTTCCTGCTCGCCCCGACTCATCTGCCTGGTTGAAGTCTCTTTTTCCATTCGTAATGCGACCCCTTAATCGCTCCCGGTATTTCACCCTTGCTGTCGACGGCTATTTGCGAACTCATCGCTGTCGAACTGAGCTCAAACTGCGGTACGCGAGCTAATCAGTACATCACTCTTACAACAACGGAGGCACCCGAAGCAAGAGCGCAGAGCAGGTAGCCGCGTGAGGGCCGCAGTTAACGCGAATAAGAGTCTTTGCCTTTCCCAAAATCATCTGGTAATAGCTCTTGCAGGATGAATAAGACGCCGCCTCAGAAGCCGCCAAAAGAATCGTTTACTAATGCCGAGTGGAAATTAATCCGAATGCTCGACACTCCGGCGAAGGTACAACGCTTCTTCAGCGCTATGCCCTACAACTGGGAACCAAATGGCGGCACGCTGCGTTCGTTTCGCGAAACCGTGAAACGAAATGAGGCCCACTGCCTGGAAGCGGCGGTGGGCGCGGCGGTAATTCTGGAGCAGCATGGCTACCCGCCGCTCTTGCTCGACATTGAGTCGGTTGATCTGCTCGACCACGTGATCTTTGTCTTCCAGCAGCGCGGGCGGTGGGGGTCGATTGCTCGTTCCCGCGACATCGGACTTCATGGACGTAAGCCGGTCCATCGGACACTGCGGGATTTGGTTTGGAGCTACTTCGATCCTTACGTGGATTTTTCGGGAAGGATAAAAGGCTATGGCTTAACGAGTCTTTACGATTTGGGAAACTACGACTGGCGGTTTTCACGGTGGAACATGACGAAGATCGAAAACCACCTTCGCGAAATTCCACACCGGAAACTTAAGTCTTCAGACACGCGTTACGAACAACTGCTGGCGCGTTACCGCGTTTACAAGCAGCGCTATCCCAACCGCTCGCCTTCTTATTACGAAAACCGTCGAGACTGGATGCTATAGCAGAGGCCCGACCGTCAGGGAGGGCTTGGGGGGTAAGCAAAAAACAGAAGACAGAAGACAGAAGACAGAAGACGGGAGGCAGAAGCGGTCATATAATTGCTGCTGCTGACTGCTGACTGCTGACTCTTTAGGTGACGACGAGGCCTTCGCGAGAAAATTTCCAATCGAGCACTTCAGCGCCGTCTTCCTCGAG
>JANLZV010000093.1:0-5816 GCA_031366425.1 Pyrinomonadaceae bacterium
CGAGGAAGGAAACTGAAGCCGGGGCACCCTTAGGATCGGTTTTGCAGAAACTATTCTTCGACGCCTGCTTCGTCCCACTGCGCCATCATTTCATAGGCCCTGCCGAGCACGGGTCGCGGCCGTGAGCCGTCGGCCTGGCCGATGAGGCCCTCGCGTTCCATGATATCGAGAATCGCGGCAGCGCGCCCGTAACCGATGCGCAAACGGCGTTGGAGAACGGACGTGGATGCCCGCTTCATTTCGACGCAAATTCTGAGTGCCTCTTCAAAGAGTTCGTCGTGTTCGCCGTTGCTTTCTTCAAGGCCGAGCGCTTCTTCCTCTGACTGAGTAATCGTTTCGTTGTACTCCGGTGCACCTTGCGCCTTTGAATGATTGACGATGCGGCCAATTTCGGACTCGTCAATGTAAGCGCCATGGACGCGGATCAGACGCGAGGTGCCGGGCGGCAGGAACAGCATGTCGCCACGGCCGAGCAAGTGTTCTGCGCCGTTGGTATCGATGATCGTGCGCGAGTCGACTTTCGAGGAAACGCGAAACGAAATTCGAGAAGGGAAGTTGGCTTTAATCAAACCGGTGATGACGTCAACTGAGGGACGTTGGGTTGCCAACACCAAGTGAATTCCGACGGCGCGTGCCATTTGGGCGAGACGCGTGATTGATTCTTCCACTTCGCGGCCGGAAGTCATCATGAGATCGGCTAGTTCGTCGATGATGATTACGATATAAGGAAGTGGCTTATGCGGCTCGTCTTTGTCGTCGTACTCCTTGACGAGGTTGCGGCGCATGATCTCAGTGTTGTAACCATCAATGTTGCGCACGCCCCACCCAGCCAGGTCCTTATAGCGCTGTTCCATTTCCTTGACGGCCCATTTGAGCGAACGCGCGGCGACTTTGGGATCGGTAATGATGGGCGTGGCCAGATGCGGAATGTCGGCGTAGAGCCCCAACTCCAGGCGCTTAGGATCGATCAGAATAAACTTAACTTCGTCGGGCCGCGCGCGGTAGAGGATCGAAACGATCAGGGCATTGACGCCGACGGATTTACCCGCGCCCGTCGTCCCGGCTATGAGTAGGTGGGGCATCTTCGCCAGGTCGGCGACATAGTTGAGCCCGTCAATCGTTTTGCCGAGCGCAATCGTTAACTTCGAACCCGACTCGCGGAAAGCGCGCGACTCGATCACTTCGCGCAGAAAAATTGTTTCGCGTCGGGGATTGGGCACTTCGATCCCGACGTGTGGTTTTCCCGGCATGCGATCGATGCGAATGGACTCGGCCTTGAGCGCGAGACAAAGATCGTCGACGAGCGATACGACGCGCGAATACTTCACGCCAGGATCGGGTTTGAATTCATAAGTGGTAACAACCGGGCCCGGGCAGATGTGCTTGATCTGTCCAGTGACGTTGAATTCCTTGCACTTCTCGGCCAGCCGGGTCGCGAGACTCAGCAGTTCAGTATCAGCTTGTTCACTGTGTGGCGGCGCCTCATTCAAAAACTCAAGCGGCGGCATTGAGTAATCGCTGTAGGAAACACGTTTAACTCGATCGGCGTCGAAAGGAAGTTTTCCGGTCGCCGGCGCTTCGCCTTTCGGGCGCAAAACGGACACGCCCTGCACCATCGTTTCCACGCCAGCGCCGGCTGAGCCATTTGCCCCAGGGATAATCGAGCGTTTGCCCGACGCGCCGGCAGTTACCGTGGCGCCTTCCAACCCAGCCGCAACACCAATCGCGCGCGGTGCGGAGCCTCCAACTGTTGCTTCTGCGGAGGCCCGGGCGTCGCCGCGGTTGATGGCGCCCGCGCCGACCGTCCCTGCGGCAGACCCTTTCATGAATTCGGCCACGCGCTCTTCCGGGCTCAACTTCGCGCCGTCTTTCAAAGTGTTGCCGAGAGCGTCAGCCATTGCCGAGCGCGCGGCGAGTTGCTCGGCTTTTTGGAGCTCGCGTTGTTCTTTGCGGATGCGTGAACGTTCGCCACGGGCGATTCGCCATGCCCTAAAGCGCTCTGGTAAGGAAGTCAGGAACGCAAAGCGTTCGGCGAATAATGGGCCAACTCGCGCATAGAAATCTATGAAAGAAAAATTGGTGGCGAGCAGCAAACCGGTCGCGGCGATTGCAATCAGCAGGACGGTAGCGCCGACGGTATTTAGACCACTGGCGAGCCCGCGCGAGATCAGTGTTCCGGCAAGTCCGCCGGGTTCAACGCTTGAATCGAAGAGTGGCCGGATGTTTGAAATTGAAAGTAAAGCTGCCGCTGCCAGCGTAACGATCACGAGTCCCAGCAAACGGTAAAAAGGAGCGCGGAAGCTGAGGGTTTTAAAGCGCCGCCATGAGGCGGCGAGCAGCAGGCACGGCAACAGGTAGGCGGCTAATCCGATCGACTGGAAAAGCAGCGCTGCGACGTTTGCACCGATGGCTCCCGCCCAGTTTTGCGTTTCAGTCTGACCGGCTGAGTTCCAGGATGGATCGTTGGGATAGAAGGTCGCCGAGACCAGACAGAGAAGCAACAGCAAGCCTACGGCGAGCAGCGAGATCGCAATAATCTCGTTCCGGCGACTGTTTCGCGGAGTGATAATTCTGGGTTTCTCCTCAAATTCCGTAGTTGCCATCTGCGTTACCAGAAATCCAACTAGACTGATTAAGCTCTAACGACCACAGCAATTACTGAGAACTGCTTTTAGGCCGCCTTCTTCAACAGCAAAAACGCCTTAATGAAATCGTCGATATCGCCTCCGAGCACTGCGTCTACATTCCCGCGTTCCAATTTTGTGCGCGTGTCTTTCACGAGCTGATAAGGCGCCAGCACATAACTTCGAATCTGCGATCCAAATGAGATGTCGGCTTTGTTAGCTTCAAGCTCCGCCGTTTCAGCCTTACGCTTTTCCAGTTCGAGTTCATATAAACGCGAACGCAAAACCTGCATGGCCACCGCTCTATTCTGGTGCTGCGAACGTTGGTTCTGACATTGCACTACGATTCCCGTAGGCGCGTGGGTAATTCGCACGGCCGAGTCGGTAGTATTAATGTGCTGACCGCCGGCGCCGGTGGCACGATAAGTGTCAACCCGCAAGTCTTTGTCGTTGATCTCCACTTCGATGTTCTCGTCCACTTCAGGATAAACAAAAAGCGAAGCAAACGAAGTGTGCCGCCGTGCGGCTTGATCAAATGGAGAGATGCGCACCAGCCGGTGCACTCCAGCTTCAGCCGCCAACAACCCGTAGGCGTATTCGCCTTCAACTCGAAACGTCACGTTCTTAAGTCCCGCTTCTTCACCAGGCTGATAGTCAAGAATCTCTGTCTTGAAACCTCGTTGTTCGGCCCACTTCAAATACATCCGAAGCAGCATCTCAGCCCAATCCTGCGACTCCGTTCCTCCTGCGCCGGGATGGATCGTGCAGATCGCGTTTAGCTGATCGTTGTCGCCGCCAAGCAGCATTTCGGTCTCGGCAGTGCTGATCTCGTGTTCGAGATTTGCAACCAGCGAACGCAGTTCCTTCAACGACTCTTCATCTTCTTCCGCAAATTCAAAGAGCACTACGCCGTCGGATATCTGTGATTCAAAGTGTTCCTGGCGCTGAATCTTTTTTTCGAGCGCGGTCCGCTTTTGCAGGAGTTTCTGGGCCGCATCCTGGTCGTTCCAAAAATCGGGTGACGACGCTTCGTTCTCGATTTTCTTTAACTGTTCCTTGCCCGCGGCAACATCAAAGAAACCTCCCGAGCTGACTAACCCGCGTCCCTAGCTCTTCATGAGAGATTCTTAGTTCCTGAATTGATAAAGTATCGATCATTAGTTCCGCAATCCCCCAACAAGTTTCACTGGCGAATGGTGTCTTTAACTCAAATTGCCTTGTCGCGCCGCGAGACGTTGCGCCTAAAGGAAAGCAACAGGATCACTACACCAAGTCCCGCGCAAACGGCAGCAAACAAATCGCCATGAGCTGCATAAAACGTCTTCTGCTGATTCGATCGACTGATGGACCAGATCCTGACTTCCGGTTGAAATCCCGCGGTCGAATCCTGTACTTCACCAGCCGGCGTCACTAGCGCGGTAATTCCCGTGTTAGTCACACGGAGAACCGGGCGGCCATTTTCTACTGCGCGAAAAACGACATTCGCCAGATGTTGGCGCATCACCGCAGTTAGCCCGAGATATCCATCGTTCGAAATGTTAATCAGCGCGTCAGCGCCGGTGTTTGCAAAACTTCGCGCGACCGATGGATACGCCGATTCAATGCAAATGAAAACTCCAACGCGTGCACTGCCCACCGGCATCAGCCGGTAATCGGTGCCCGGCGTGAAGTCGCCCACCATTCCTCTTATCAAACCCGCTCCCGGCAACCAGTGCGGAAGCGGAACATACTCGCCAAACGGCAATAGGCGAATCTTATCATATTGAGTGACGAGGTTACCTTCCTGATTTATGAGCAAGGCTGAGTTGTAAATCCCGTCGTCGGGAGCCGCTTCTTGAGAGTTGAGCAGCACTGCGGTGTTGTTAGTTTTTGTGAACGCGGTGAGACGTTCACGCAGCGCAGCATCACCGCCGTAGTCGAAGTTCATCGGCGACTCGGGCCAGATGACCAAGCGAGCTTTGCCGTCGGTTGGAAGTTTGCGCAGGGCAGCTTCGCTCATCTCGAAATGGCGGGTCGCGAGTTTGCGCAAGTCCTCGACAGACTTGATCAGGTCCATCGGCACGTTGGGCTGAATCGCGACTACGTTGGCGTCTGCCGGCAGCTTGATTTCCTGCTGCGCAGAAGATGACTCCCGTTGCGCGCAAACGCACACGAGTGCCACTGCCGCGATCAGTAGCCCCGACAACGCAACAGCCTTGGGTGTGCGCCTGATGACGGCATAGACGACCGCGACATTAACGAAGACGATTAGAAAGCCAACTAAATAGACCCCACCCCAACGCGCCGGCTGAATGAGCATTGGTTGAAACGCATGTGAATACCCGATGGCATTCCAAAGTTGACCGGTGATTCCGAGCCGCGCCCATTCAAGCGTCGCCCAAAATACTGGTGCGAGGAAGAGTGCGGCGGGTCCCCATTTCTTAACAATCTGCGCCACGACCGATGCGCACAACGCCGGGAAGATCCCGACGACGAGCGCAGCCGGAATCAGCAACGCGTAAGCAGCGACTCTGGGAATTCCACCGAAGTGGATCATCGAGTAGGTCAGCCAATAACAGGAGCCGTAAAAGAATACTCCGCCAAATAACCAACCCAGGAAGAAGGCTCGGATCGGTTGCGGACGGCGGACTATTACTGCGAAGAGAGGAGCGAGACCGATCCAGGCGAGGGGCCAGAGTTCGAAATCTGGAAAGGACAAGATGAGCAGTACTCCTGCGAGTCCGGCCATTCCATAATCCGACGCTGAGGGGAAGCCTTCCCGTATCTGTGAGACGAATGTGGCCAACCCAACCGGCCTTCCGCGGCCAATCCTCGGCGGCAATGAAGTTTCATCCTGCATTAATCAGGAGTCTATCAAAGCAGGAAGGCCCAGCGAAGGAGTCACTCATTTGGAAGCGAGCAGGCCGGATTCGCAAAGGAAACTGTTCCAGGAAAAATATTTTTCGGAACCAGTGAATTCAAGCTGGACAAGTTACCAAAATGCACTCGCCGGGAGTCAAAAAGACAGAAAACGTCACGGTCAAAGTGACAAATTCCGTCGGCCGGACCGAGCCGGCACGAATCCGCGAGGCGGGTGACCTCCGCGAGTCTCACGCGCGCGGTGCGAACGTTTGCGATTTGGCGTTAGAAAAACGGCGGGAAAGTAAATTGAGAACGTCGTGTGGCTATGATGTGGGGAATAAGGGCGAAAAA
>JANLZV010000130.1:0-2748 GCA_031366425.1 Pyrinomonadaceae bacterium
AACTGTTTGGGTTTGACTTCGCCGAAGTGCTGGCGGACATGGGCCATGGAGAGAAGAAAACTCCAAAGCGAAAGGCCGCGAAGCGAGTGGTGAAAAAGAGTCCGGCGCGGAAACCGGCGAAAAAAGCCAGCGCGAAGAAGAAGCCGGCGAAAAAGTAATCAATGCATCTTGAATGGCCCACCCTTTGGCTCGGCCGCCAGTTCTGGACGACTTGAATCCTGGACCACTTCGTGCAACTCAAGCACGTTTGGTCCGGCAAAGGCCTCTTTTGGGAGCGAGCCGGATTGGGCGTGGCCCTTCACAAACTCGTCTGAGCGTACCCAGTCGAGAAAATTCTGCCGGCTCTCCCAAAGAGTGAAGACCACATAAGGATCGCCTTCGTTGACCGGGCGCAGAACCTGATTGGAAATGAACCCGGGCATTCCATCAACCAGACCAGCGCGTTGGCGAAACCTCTCTTCAAACGCTTCCGCATATTCCGGTGTGACGTAGATACGATTGGCGACGGTTATCATTGCGATTGTTTCCTTTTCACTTTCAGGTTCGAACTTAAAACCACTCAGTCATCAACCGAGGGTTTCGCGCGCAGGCGTTTTATTTGGGCGTGGCGCGACTTCTGTTCCAGCGTCTGATTCTTAACGCTGCGAGGCACCCGCGTCTTCACCCGCTTAGGCGCGCGATAATTTAGCTTCTCAATTTTTTCCCGCAGCTTGCGGAGGCAGATCGACTTATTACGGTATTGGCTGCGTTCCTCTTGCGAAGTGACTACCAGGCCCGAAGGCAGATGTCGGAGTCGCACAGCGCTTTCCGTCTTGTTGACGTGTTGACCGCCTGGACCGCTTGAGCGAAAGGTTTCCACCGCACAGTCACGCAGCAGCTCTTCGTCTGACTCGGGCAAAGGGATCATAACTGGTGAAGTCTATCAGACGGTTCACTTATCGGCTTGATGAGGGCGGCTGGTTCCGAGAAAAGGCGGCGAGATCACTTTACTGATCCCGCCGCCAATTCAGTTTCGACACTCTTCGAAGTGTCTGCTAAGGGTTTGGATAAACCATCGTCAACGGATCGGGCAAGGGAATGCGGCGAATCTGTCCGTCCTTGGCGATCTTTGCGAGCGTGTACTGAGGCTTGTCAGGATTGCCCTTGGTGATTTCGTCGATGTTGCCTACGATCAGCACCACCAACTTGTCCGGCTGAAGATATTTCTGCGCGACGCGCAGCACATCGTCGGCAGTGATTGCGCGAATGCGATCGCGATACGTCGCCCAATAGTCAGCCGGTCGTTTCGTGTAATCGTCCTGGGCAAACGTGCTGGCAGTCCGCGCAGCGGTTGAGAATTGCTGCGGAAATACCTCAATCGCCTGGTTCTTCGACGTTTCTAATTCCTCCGCCGAAACCTTCGTCGTGCGCACGCGATTGATCTCTTCCATAACAATTTCGATCGCCTGCGTGGTAGTCGGATTCTTTGACTGGAAAGCCGCACGGAAATTACCGGGGTAGTAAACGCCCAGGCCGAAATTTGATCCCGCGCTGTAAGCCAGACCTTCATCTGAACGGACCCGCGACATGATCCGCGAAGAGAACCCACCGCCGCCGAGAATATCGTTCATGATTTCAAGCGCGTAGGCGTCGGGTGAATCGCGCAGGGCGCCGGTGTGTCCGATGCTGACGCGGCCCTGATTTACATCCGCCTTGTTAACGGTGTAAACGCCGGCCACGAGGGTGTGGGCTGGTTTTGGTACGGCAGGCACGGCCTGTTTATTTACGGGCCAGCCTTTCATTGCGCCTTCCAACTTGGCGAGCATCTCTTTCGTATTGAAGTCACCCGAGACGGCGAAAATGAAGCCACCCGGTTGGTAGTATTTTTGGTGAAACGCGACCATGTCTTCGCGCGTGATGCCTTCAATTGAAGCCTTGGTAGTTTCTTTGGTGGTGAAATGATCGGAACCGTTCATCAAGCGGGCCCATTCGCGTCCCTCGATTTGGTCAGTGCGATCATTGCGGCGTTCCATGTTTTGAAGCAACTGGCTCTTGGCAAGCTTGATCCGATCTTCCTGGAAACGCGGGTTACGCAGCATGTCAAAGTAAAGCGCAAAGCCCTGATCGACATCTTTCGCGAGCAGGTTGAGATTTGCAGTTCCCTGGGTGGCGCCAATCGTGTTGGTGATTTGGGCCGCAAGAAAATCGGCGGCTTCATCAAACTCTTCCGCGGTTTTCGAAGTGGTCCCGCCGATTCGAATCTGGCTGCCGGTCAAAGCTGCCAGTCCTTCTTTTCCTGCAGGCTCAAGATACGAACCGGTACGGACGAGGGTGGAAACATTAACGAGTGGCAGATCGTGATCTTCCACGAGATATGCAACCGTGCCGTTTGATAACACGTGCCGATATTGATCGCGCTGCGGCGGCGTGTACGTCAGCGTGGAGTATTTCAACTCGCGCGGATGCGCGGGAATCTGCGGAGACTGTGCGAACAGTCGGACCGGCCCTAACGCCAACAGAACCAAAGCCAACAGCGCGGCGGTGGATCTAAAATTCTTGTGCCGATTTCTCATGTGGTTTCTCATGATTACTGATTACCTCCTTCAAGTTGCTTGAGGCGATCTTCCAGCATCTTCTTGACCACCTTGAGAAAGTTCTGTTTTTCGGGCGGAGCGGATCCGGCCTGTTGTTCAAAGCGAGAAAGCATCATTTTCAACTGTTCGGCTTTTGCCTGCGCGAGCATGGCTCTCATTTGTCCGATCTGGGCCT
>JANLZV010000136.1:0-2839 GCA_031366425.1 Pyrinomonadaceae bacterium
CCGAGAAGAAGTTCATGGCCGGCTTGATCCTGACGCATTCACTCGTCACCGATCCGCTCTATCTCCAAAAGCTTCAGAAAGAATACGAGCTTGCCGCAGCAATGGGGTCTACGCCGCCCATCGTGCCCATTACGCCCGGTGTGTCCGTTGTGCCCGAGCCGAAACTGCCAGGTGGTGGCCCGCCGATCGTTAGCGAGACTGACTCATCCGAACCAGCTTTCGTTGTCGAGTTAACCGACAAAACCGGGCTTGAATCAATCATCAATTCCGAAGACAACTTTCTGGATATCTCCTGGCTGTTTGGCGCCTTGTACAGCGCGCAAGCCGTCTGCCGAATAGAGATTCCAGAGGGAAAACCGAAAGGCACCGGGTTTCTAATCGCACCCGATCTCGTTCTCACCAACCATCATGTGCTGCGAAACAAGGGCCTGCTCGAAAGAGTTTCCATGCGCTTCGATTACCGGGTCGACAGCACCGGCGTCGCCAGTGCGGGGCGGGTCTTTAAACTGAACCCAGAGTTTTACTATGAGAGTGAACCAAAGAAGTTGGACTACGCACTCGTCCAACTGGAAAGCGCACCGCTGGAGGCAATCAGAGTGCAAGATCCCAACCCGTCGTTGATGGATTTTGTGCTCAAGGGACAACATCGAGGGTACTTGATTCTGCGATCCGAATTAATCATCCAGAATGATCGAGTCAATATTATTCAGCATCCCGGCGGCGATCCGATGAAAGCTGTTTTGACGCAGAATTATGTAGCCAAAGATATGAGTGAAACCCGCGTGCAATATGTGGCAGACACGATGCCCGGATCGTCAGGTTCGCCTGTTTTCAACAGCAAATGGGAAGTAGTCGCTTTGCATCACAGCGGGACGCCCTATCCCCCTGAATCTGTCCCCGCAAACGAGAAGCAGCCTTGGAAGGGCGAGTATCGCGTTAACGAAGGAATACCGATGCGGGCGATTCTGGCAGACCTCAGGGCGCAGGGCCTTGAACACCTATTGCCTCGCATTTGATTTTTTGCCCTGACTATTTTCCCGCGGCCCTGACTGTTTTGCCGCCAAACCCCTTTTACCTGCCGCCAGAGGCCCTTGCACTCCGTCATCGTTTGGATTAAAAGACTGTGCAGAAATTCTAGCTACCAGCCAGCGCAGCCTCGAGCCACAATTGCCCTGTCGCCCGACCTGTCTTCGGTAAACGAACGGGAAGGAACGTGGTCCATTGAAACTCAATAAAATCAGAATCGAGTTTGCTCTCGCCGCCTGTCTGTTGTTAATCGCTACGGCCGCACCTGCGGTCACAGCGCAAACCACCATCTTCGACAAACCCTCGACTGATATTGAAGCTCCGGGCAAGGTCTATCTCGAAGCCGACTTCATCACCCACTTTGGGTCTTTCGCGGATGGCGGTTATCAGACTTATGGTCCACGAGTGGTAGTCGGCCTGCCGGGAAATATGGAGATCGGCGTCAACGCCTTCTACACCCGCGCATCGGGGGCGCAGCCTCTCGATCTTGAACCAAACTTCAAATGGCAGTTCTACGCGGACGAAAGTAGGGGACTGGCGGCAGCGGCCGGAGTCTTATTTTCCATCCCGGTGACCCACCGCCGTTCAGGAGTTACCACCGCTATGCTCTATGCCGTTGCCAGCAAAACCCTGGGTTCGGATGGTCCAACCTTTACCGGTGGGGGCTATACACTCGCTGGGCGACTGGAAGACGGCGTTACCAGAAACGGAGTAATGCTCGGCTTCTCGCAACCGATCACGAGCAAGCTTGAATTCCTTGCTGACTGGGCCAGTGGCAACAATGACTATGGTTACGGCACGGTCGCCACCGGGCTCACTCTCTCAAAAAATAGTTTCTATGCGGGTTATAACTTCGGCAATCACGGACGCGGCAATAATTCACTTGGATTATATTACGGCCGCCATTTCTGACTTCACCTAGCGTAATCGCGATCTGGGTAACCCGCTATGTCTTCCGCGCCAGCCAGCAGTCCATGTAATTCCGCCACCGGTCTCTATTGCGAGGTCTATGGGAATGGCGATCAGATCCTCGCCATACATGGCCTCGGCGCCAGCACCTACTCCTGGCGAAAGCTAATTGGCCGCCTGCCGGGATTTAAACTGACCCTGATTGATTTGAAGGGTCACGGTAAGTCGCCAAAACCTGCCGACGGTCGCTATTCCATCCCGGAACAAGTTGAACTCGTCTACCAGTTTATTCTCGAACAGGATCTAAAAAATTTCGTGCTGATGGGAAACTCGTATGGCGGTGCGGTGTCGTTGTTGGTTTCAGTCAGACTCTGCGCGGAGCAACCTGGCCGTTTGTCTAAACTGATTCTAATTAACAGTGCTGGTTATAATCAGGATCTACCCTGGCATCTCAAACTTTTGCGCACGCCCGTACTCGGTTGGCTGGCGCTGCACCTGGTGCCGCCCAGCATGAACGCCCTTACCGTTCTGCTCTATTCTTATTACAAGCGAAGTCTGATTGAATGGAAACAGATTAAGGCTTACGGAAAACCGATCGGCTCTCCTGGCGGTCGGCAAGCGCTCCTCCAAGTGGCGAGGCAGGCTGTCCCCGATAACTTCGAAGCGTTTACGGCCACTTATCCCGCCATCGACGTGCCCACTCTCATCATCTGGGGACGCAACGATAAAGTGATTCCACTCTCGATCTGCAACATGCTCGACGAAGCCCTTCCTGACTCAAAGCTCGCAATCATCGATCACGCCGGTCACGTGCCGCAGGAAGAAAAGCCGGAAGAAACGCTTTCGCTAATTCTCGACTTCCTGAAACCGTAGCTCCAGTTAATTCTTAGAAACAGAATGGTCC
>JANLZV010000189.1:0-3599 GCA_031366425.1 Pyrinomonadaceae bacterium
CCCGGGAATGATTTACCAGAACACCGCCGGGCTCGGATTGTTGGGCGCGTTTATGAAGTTCAGCCGCAACGCCGAAAGCGAAGCTGACAAACTCGGTGTCCAATACATGTATGCCGCCGGCTACGATCCCAGTGCGATGTCGACGATGTTTGAAAAGCTGGAAGCCAAGAACAAGAAGAAGCCGGGATTGATTGCGCGGGCCTTTGCCTCGCACCCAGCGCCGCCGGACCGGCGCGCTTCGGCGATCGCCCTGGCCGCGAGGTTTCCGGAGCACGAGGAGTATGTGATCAGTACTTCAGAGTTTCAGCGAGTGAAAAGCCGTCTATTGCGACTTTCAAATGCTCGCGCGTCTGCCGCCGGAGCTTTGCCGGGCACCGAGGAAGGCGTACCGGGAAGGCCGACTTTGAAGCGTCGTCAACCGACGCCTGATGAGCCGACGAGCCCGGACGGTATCGAGTCGAAGGTGCCGCAAAAAGAGGCTCCGACTCTGAAGAAGAACGAGAATCCGAAACCGCAACCGTAAGGAATGCGGCAGAGACAAGTGCAAAGGCCCCGGCGAAGAGCTGGGGCCTTTGTGTTGAGCTAAAGAGGCCATTCGTTTGCCGACTTTACCTGGACCGATGGGGGGATTAGCCTGACCGCGAGGGAGGTCTCACCACACACAGCGGAGCCCTCCCTGACGGGCGGGCTAGTGCCGGTAGGTTTAGCTCGGACCACAACACAACGCATCTTCCAGCCGCCAACTTGACACCTTTTAGCTCGTTAGTTATTCTAGCCGTTCGCGTTTTACTCGCTGAAAACAGAGATACTTAACCATGTCAACATACTTTCCCAGCGGCAAAGATCTCGCTGGAAATCGCAAGTGGTTCGTAGTGGATGCAGCCGGCCAAACTGTTGGTCATCTGGCGTCTGAGGTCGCGTCTATTCTGAGTGGGAAACGTAATCCCGCCTGGACGCCTTTCATGGATATGGGCGATCACGTGATTGTGATCAATGCTCGCAAGGCCGTGCTCAAGGGCGCAAAGGCTCAGCAAAAGATGTATCGCCGTCACACGCTTTACCCCGGTGGGTTGCGCGAAGTAACGGCCGCTGAGATGTTTGCCAAACGCCCCGATCGCGTGATCTCGCTGGCTGTGCAGGGCATGTTACCCAAAAACAAATTGGGTAAGGCCATGGCCAAGAAGCTCAAAGTTTACGCGGACGGCGAGCATCGACACTCAGCCCAACGCCCCCAGAACCTGGAACTCACCCCACGATACGAGACCACTCAACCAAATCAAGAATAAAGACGCAACGTTAATTAAGAGGACGATATAGCTGTGGCTGAAATTCAATACTACGGGACTGGCCGACGAAAAACCGCCACGGCCAGAGTTTATCTGCGCGCCGGCGGTGGCGAGTTTAAGATTAATCGCAAGGGTTTTGACCAGTATTTTCCTAACGAGACTTTGCGCATGATCATCCAGCAGCCCATGAAGTTGACTGAGACGACTATCAAGTTTGACGTTTTGGTTAACGTTAAAGGCGGCGGACCGGCCGGACAGGCTGGCGCTATTCGCCATGGCATCACGCGAGCGCTAATGGAGTACAACGCAGACCTCCGTCCGGCGCTCAAGGAAGCCGGTCTGGTGACCCGCGATCCGCGCATCAAGGAACGTAAGAAGTATGGGCAAAAGGGCGCCCGCAAGCGGTTCCAGTTCTCGAAACGATAATCGTTTGTTTGAAATCCATTGCCTTAACTCGGGTTGGTTGCTCTTCACAGAAGGGCCGGGAGTTTTGGCGAGTACATTAAACCAATTCACTAAAAAGGAGACTTAATTTGGTTTCGGTTACGATGAAAGAATTGCTGGAGGCTGGCGTGCACTTCGGCCACCAGGTGAGGCGTTGGAATCCAAAGATGAAGGAATACATCTTTGGCGAACGCAATGGCATTTACATTATCGATCTGCAGAAGACCCAGCGGATGTTTCGCGACGCGATTGGTTTCGTGACCAATGCCGTCGCTGAAGACAAAGGCAAGACAGTTTTGTTCGTCGGCACCAAGCGACAGGCGCAAGACGCCGTCCGCGAAGAAGCCGAACGTTGTGGTCAGTATTACGTTAACCAGCGCTGGCTGGGCGGTCTCCTGACGAATTTTCAAACGGTACAGAAGTCGATCAAGCGTCTCAAAGAACTCGAGACGATGCAGACTGATGGGCGTTACGAAAAATTGACCAAGAAAGAGCGCATCAAGCTTGACCGCGAGCGCGAAGGCTTGAACAAGAACCTTTCCGGTATCAAGTCGATGACTCGCCTGCCGGATGTCGTGTTCATTATCGATGTCCGCAAGGAAGAGATTGCGGTCGCCGAAGCAAATCGCCTGGGCATTCCGATCGTCGCGGTAGTCGACACGAATTGTTCGCCCGAAGGAATCGATTATGTGATTCCGGGTAACGACGACGCCCTGCGCGCCGTCCGTCTGTTTGCTTCGCGTATCGCCGATTCGATTCTTGATGGTCAAAACATCGCCACCGAGGGCGGCGTGGTGGCCCAGGACGGGGAAGATGAAGCGAGCGTAGGCGCGCCGGCCAGTAGCGAAGCAGCGGAGCAGCCCGCGGAAAGCGTTACCGCAGCCGCACCGGTTGCCGAAGCTCCGGAAACGAATGCACCGGTTGAAGGAACCAACGGCAGCCAGTCTTCAAGCGATGCTAATGCCGCCACTGCTGAGGCCGAAAGCCCGGTTGACGCAAACGCAGAATCGGTAGTCGCGGCGAGCTAGCCATAAACATTTAGAGATTCTTACTTTATCGGCAAGCGCAGCCTTCAAAGCGGTACTTCCGCCGGGCTGCGTTTTTCATTAGATCGTCAAGTTCGACAAGCTTCAGCTAGTCGAATAATTTGGCACAATCGGAGAGTTTTGATCATGGCAGATGTAACAGCAGCAGCAGTGAAACAGCTTCGCGAAAAGACCGGAGCTGGAATGATGGAATGCAAGAAGGCCCTGGTATCGGCTGAGGGCAGCGAAGAACGGGCGATTCAAATCCTTCGCGAACTGGGAATGGCTTCGGCCAAGAAACGCGAAGGCCGGATTGCCGCCGAGGGCATCGTGGGGTCGTACATTCACATGGGCGGCAAGGTCGGCGTGTTGGTTGAAGTCAACTGCGAAACGGATTTCGTCGCTCGCGGCGAAGAGTTTCAGCAACTGGTGAAGGACATCGCCATGCACGTGGCCGCGGCGGAACCGCGACACGTTTCCCGCGACAACGTGGATCCGGCTGAACTCGACAAGGAAAAAGAGATCGCCCGCGCGCAAGCCAAAAACGATCCCAAGAATGCCAACAAGCCCGATCAGGTAATCGACCGTATCGTCGAAGGGCGGATGAATAAGTTCTACGAAGAGAGCGTGCTCCTTGATCAGCCTTTCGTGAAAGATCCGGCCAAGACCGTAGCTGAGCTGGTGGACGAAAAGATCGCGAAGACGGGCGAGAAGATTACGATTCGCCGGTTTACCCGATATAAGATGGGCGAAGGTCTCGAACGGCGTACTGAAGATTTTGGCAACGAAGTGGCATCACTCGTTAGCTAGGACTTACCAGCTGGGCATGGCCTTCGGCGCCCGC
>JANLZV010000190.1:0-1920 GCA_031366425.1 Pyrinomonadaceae bacterium
GCTCCGGTCACCTCACGAGGGTTCATCCGTCAGCACTCACTCAGCCTTCAATCGGAGACGCGAAGGCGCTCCACTGCATCGCTCGAGTCCCTGCCGGCCTGGCCTTCCGCTGGATTGGTTTGTTCCCAGTCCCATCGGAAGTCCACTCAACGCTCCGACCGCGCGTCTCGTCCAGCGCAATGCTTGCTCTTAAGCACATTCCCTCAGCCAACCCCTGGCCGGCGTACGCCCAAGATTTCCATGACTCCAACCTCTTCACCCGCCGCCACGCGCGCCCTCGCCGCGGTGGCTGATCTTGTTCTCGTTAGGCCACTACCGACCTTATGAACTGGGAAATGCTTTCCGCAATCGGGCAAGTGGTCGCGGCCATTGGTGTCATTCCCTCGTTGATTTACCTTGCCACTCAGATTCGAGAGCAGAACAAGGAGCGGCGCCGTGCGGGAATCAATATTCTGACCGTGCAGTGGAGCGAGTTGGTCAAAGCTCCGCAGGAAAGCCGTGAGTTTGCCATGCTTTTTCTGAAGGGTATGAACTCCTTTAACGATCTTGACGCGCCCGACAAGCTCAGGTTTAGCGCATTCTTCACCCGCTTCACCAGAAACTGTGAGGGTATGTTCATTTACTATCGTGACGGTGCGCTTGAGAAAGCGCTTTGGGACGGAATCGAACGAACCATGAGCGACTATTTCGCGTACCCGGGGGCAAGAGAATGGTGGGCCACCCGGAAACATTGGTTAACCGATGAGTTTCGCGCCGCCGTGGAAGCAATTATCGCGCAGAATCCTAAACCGAAGTTGTATGCCGCTTACAACTTAGATGCGTCACCCAAGGCCTAACCAGCGCGCTGGAGCGAACGGCTAGCAGCCTCGGTCCTCACTTTTCATGGAATTCCACCCTCAAACCATCGCCACGCGCCATCCCGCTAGCCATCGCGGATCTTATTCTCGTTAGATGCTTTTTCCACTGACCCGTGCTTGGACGCCGCTGCAGAAGTGGGCGATCATCCTGTCTACGGCAACCGCCATTCTCTTGTCGACAGCGGGCATCTACCGCATTTCGGGTGATGCTAACAGGCGTCACGCAGAGAACAAGCGGCGTAACGTAGCAGTCGCGGTGTTTGGCGGTGACGTCGCGTTCAAGCAGTTCCTAAACGCGAAGAAGATAATGGCCCAGCGGCTATATCTAAAACAGACTGACGCGTCCAAGGCCTGGCCTTATTCGCTGGCTAGCTATATTCATGACCCCGAAGTCGATCTCTCACGCGCTCAGGTCGACGCGCTACACGCATTATTCGCGAGCCAAACTTCGTATCTATGGACCCATGACGTCCCCGACGATACGCCCGTGATGGTAAAGCTTTGCCTACCCGACTACGGAGTCCTTTTTACCTGCACCAGCGCTGATTTCACGGTCCAGATCGCGATTTGCATGAAGTGTGATCTTTTTGCCGTGTTCGTCGGCGCGGGAAATGGTGCAAAGCGCGTTAACCGCGAAGAGGACCTCGACGCGATGAAACCCGGTCTAGCCAAATTGTTAGGAGAGTTATTTCCCCTGGCCAGTGATATCACGGAGATTCGCCTGAAGAGCTCTAACCAAGGGTTACAGCCAACCGCTGGCGGTGTCTCAATTTACGGCAACTTAGCTGATTCTCGTTAGATACGGCGAGCTTTTTTGATCATCAAGGAACATCGCAGCAATCGCTCGCAGAAAGTGATCGAACCAGCAATGCCAAAACTAATCGTGTCTTATCCAAGGCCGGGTTGATCCGCTGACCATCGAACGTCGCTATCGCCTTGAGCATGTAGCATGTACCGGTGATGCAAGGTAACATTCCCGGGCTGAGGAAGTTTGTTGCTGCTCGAGTACTGGCTCCTAGTTATTTCGCGGCTTTTTTCTTCGCGGGTTTTGCCTTTGCAGGCT
>JANLZV010000218.1:0-14934 GCA_031366425.1 Pyrinomonadaceae bacterium
ACGGTTGGCGGGAGGGCGGCAACGATTCACGTTTCCAATCAGCACCTCTTCGCGTTTGAAACCAATCGCTTCGATGATCTTTGTCAGCAGTTGACCCGCGCGTCCCACAAACGGACGTCCCTGGGCGTCCTCGTCAGCCCCAGGCGCTTCACCTACAAACATCAAACGCGCACGCTGGTTACCATCCGTGTGCACAATGTTGGTGCGACCTTGATAGAGAGGGCATCGGGTGCAAGTGCCGATCTCGGCCCAAATTTCGGCAAAAGTTTCTGTCGATTGTTTTTCCGCGCGGACGGCAGGCCCGGATGTGCTGGGGACCTCGATGTAATGCGGCAGTGGTTCGCTTTGCGAAACTATCGGGGCAGAACGGATGGGCGCGGGTGCGGTTGGCCGTCTGGGAATAGCAGCTGGCGTTGTTGCCGACGCTGTTGCTGAAGTTGTTGCCGGTAGTATTGGCAAAGTACCGACGTCAATGTCTTCAACGCCGAGTTCGTGGAAATAGGTCAGGTGTTCACGCGTGTCCGCCAAAAGAGTCGCGAGTTCAGAGTTTAGAAGATTGGCCGTCATAGAATTGATTGGCAAGCGAACGAGACCGTCACTGACGCTGTGGCGCTTACCCGGATGCCAAAGCGCCTGGCTGCGTCTTTCGCGAAATCTGCAACGACCTCATTCGAACAATTTCGTCGAGCACGATGTTGGCCACGTTTGATTTGGTGGTCAGCGGCACATGGATTGGCGCTGAGCTGTCCCTGCTTAGAATCGTCACTTCGTTAGTCGGCGTGTCGAAACCGGCACCAGCGCGAGTCACGTCGTTGGCGACGATAGCATCGAGATTTTTTCGACTCATCTTGTCGCGTGCATTTTCGACTACGTCGTCGGTCTCGGCAGCAAACCCGACAACCATTAGACCATTGTGCCTCGCGTGAGCCACGGCCTGAAGAATGTCAGGTGTACGCTCCAACTCCAGCGTCATGACGGCTGCAGTTTTCTTGATCTTGGACTCGGAAGATTCAACTGGGCGATAGTCGGCAACAGCGGCCGCACCGACAAAAATAGACGCCTCCGGCAACGCATTCATCACCGCCGTATACATTTCCTGGGCCGAGTAGGCCCTTATGACGGACACGTGGTCCGGCAGGGAAGCGGTGGTGGCTCCTGCAATTACAGTTACCCGCGCGCCACGTTTCGCTGCCGCGCGGGCAATAGCGAACCCCATCCGCCCGGAGGAATTGTTTGAAAGAAATCGCACTGGGTCAATGGCTTCGCGAGTAGCCCCGACGGTGACGAGTAAGTGTTCACCAGCCAAATCGTTGGGCTGTTGACGTTTCGCGCTCCGCAAAATATCCAAAGCGGCGGCTACAATCTTTTCGGGTTGGCTGAGCCGGCCAGGGCCGACCGTGCCGCACGCCATTTCGCCTTCATCAGGGTCGATGATGTAAACGCCGTCTGCGCGCAGACGCTCTAGATTTCGCTGGGTCGCGGGATGGTGCCACATCGTCGTGTTCATCGCCGGCGCGATCAGGATCGGAGCATTGCAAGCCAGGTAAGTGGAGGTCAGAAAATCGTCGGCAATACCATTCGCAAACTTAGCGATAATATTCGCCGTTGCGGGGGCTATCAGGAATAGGTCAACGGTTTGTGAAAAAGTGATGTGCGCAATCGGATCGGGATTATCGGGCGCATAATCATCGACAATTACATGGGATCCAGAGAGGGCCCGAAATGTGAGCGGTTGGATAAATTCACATGCTCGCTTCGTCATTGCGACGCGCACTGAGCAGCCGGCAATTTGCAGCCCACGCAGCACCTCTGCTGCTTTATATGCCGCGATTCCGCCGCTAATTCCGAGGGCAACTTTTATAGGTAAAAATGAGGGGTCCGAGCGGTCGTTTGCTGCCATATGTTTACCTAAAACGAAGATCAATGTAACACTGGTGAAACAACCACGCAACGCACGTTTGGCGAGAGACTGGTACACTTTGGCGAACTCTAATTCGTGTTTGCTGCCCCGTCTTTGTAATGGGGCCAACAGCTAGTAACATTCGTTCAACTATGAATTCCCGATCACTTGGTTGTGTTCTTTTAGTGGCCTCGTTGGCGCTGGCTCCGGCTGGAAATGCCGCCGCTCAATCCGGCCACGAGGAGTCGGAATTTGGGCCGGTAGTGAGTGCCTATCTTGGTTATTTGAAGAATGAGCAGGAAGTGGTTGACGATCGAGCAAGTCGCCGGGAAGTTAACCGGGCTTATTACCGCAGGAATTCGAATCGGATTCGCGCGCTAAGACAAATGGCGATGCAAATCGCCACTGAAACGCAAAACGATTATTTACCTGAGTTGGAGGCCGTAGCGGGAGATGAATTCCGGTTGATCTTGGAACGGCCGCCCCGGTTTGAGTCACTGAAAGTTGGGGAAGTCCTGCAGTCAACGTTTAGGTTTCTGGGTACAGTTAGGTCTGGTGAGGTGTTTTATGTGTTTGCGCGGCTCGATCCTTACGAACAAGGAGAACTCAGTGAGCGTTCGCAGGTAATCGGTAACTCAGGAAGTTCAGCATCCTCGCCGGTGAGGGTGACACCCACAACACGGGCACGAAGAGTGACCAATCCTTAGCCAGCTTAGGCCTGGGCCCTTGCTCCAAAGTTTTTAACTCTAATTCGGTTGAGAATTGCAGAAAACGGTGGACGACAGCCGATCCCTGATGGTATCTTCACTGCCAACGGAAAAAAGCACAGTTTCGTTGCAAAGTTGGGCAAATGGCTGTTGACACAGGCCCTTCATTCATGTAATAACTGGCCCGTGTTTACGCTTTGTAGCGCAATTCGATTTTAGTTGTTGCCCTTATTGAGGTGAGTAGGAGTAAAAACCTACACCGCTCATGAGATTAAGCCCTAGCGGCACGCAATCAAGAATTTGGTTCAATTTACGGGAGGAAAGTTAATGATCAGCAAAACTTGGAGCCGCAAACCAATAGCGGCCTGTGTGGCAGTAGCCATTTTGAGTGTTTACTCAATGGTGGTTTTAGCCTCGCCCGCAGCGAAAGCTCCGTCGGGAGAATTATCAGTCGCTGGACAAGTCACTGTTAACGGTGAGAGTTCGGTTTCCGGTGGCACGGTGTTTTCGGATAGCTTAATCACAACCGCCGAGAAGAGCAGTGCCACTGTCAATCTCAGCAAGTTGGGTCGGGTCGAGTTGGCCTCCAGCTCGAGCTTGAAATTAAGCTTTACCGAGAAGAGCGTTATGGGCTTGCTCGAAAGCGGCAGTGCTCAAGTTTCGACTGTCGCCGGCGTCGCGGTTAACTTTACGACCACCGATGGCGTGGTTGTGGTTGACGGAAGCCAAGCTACTTCGTTCACCGTGAACGTGGTGAAGGGTGTCACTACGCTGACCACCCATTCTGGTTTGGCCCAGTTGCGCGTGGGAGACTCGGTGAAACAGGTTGCCGCCGGCGAGAGCGCCATGGCAGGAACCCCTGACGCCAAGACGGATCCAGGCGACGACGACGACAAATTGAGCGGTGGCGAAACTGCCGCCCTGTTGATTCTGGGCGCTGGTGCGGTAGCCGGAATCCTCTATGCAGCCATGCATAACAACGACCTGAACTTTGGCGGTACGGTTGTAGTAATCAGCCCGGCCAAGTAAGTCGGCGAATTGCATTGTTCAAAAAACACTGTAGCGCCCATTTGAGCGCCGCGGTCAAATACGCACAACCTTGCGGGTCACGCGATTAAAATCGTGTTCGACCCGCAAGGTTTTGGTGTGAGTCCCGCCGGAAGTTCTGAAGGTAATCTCAAATGCATATTGCAGTTATCGGCACCGGTTACGTCGGTTTAGTGACCGGTGCGTGTTTCGCCGAGTTTGGCGTGGATGTGACTTGTGTCGATGTCGATGCGGCCAAGCTCGAGCGTCTCAAGGCCGGGGAAATGCCGATTTATGAGCCAGGTCTTGAGCAGATTGTCACCAAGAACATGCAATCGGGCCGGCTCCGATTCACCACTGACATCAAGCAGGCAGTGGAGCAAGCACTGGTAATTTTTCTGGCAGTCGGCACGCCACCACAAGCTGACGGATCGCCGGATCTAAGTTTCGTGGAAGCAGCCGCCCGGTCGGTTGCAGAACACATGAACGGCTATAAGGTGATCGTCACAAAGTCGACTGTCCCCATCGGAACGGGCGAATATCTTCGCAAGCTAATCCGCGAACAGCGGGGTCCGCGCGTCAACTTCGGGATCGTTTCTAATCCGGAATTTTTGCGTGAAGGGGCCGCGATTAACGACTTCATGCGTCCTGACCGAGTAGTAATCGGCAGTCGCGACGAAGAGGCTATCGCAATCATGCGCGACCTCTATCGCCCGCTTTACCTTATCGAAGCCCCTTTCATCGTGACTTCTCTCGAAGCTGCTGAGTTGACGAAGTATGCCGCGAACGCCTTTCTGGCAACGAAGATCTCTTTTATCAACGAAATCGCTAACATGTGCGATAGCATCGGCTGTGATGTACATGACGTGGCGCGGGCGATCGGTATGGATAAGCGGATTGGAAGCAAGTTTCTTCATCCGGGCCCAGGCTTCGGTGGTTCTTGTTTTCCAAAAGACACCCAGGCTCTCGCTTCGGTGGCCCGCGACTTCGGATGTGACTCGCTGATTGTGGATGCGGTAATAGAAGTGAACCGCCGTCAGCGAAAGGCAATGCTGCCGAAGATCGAAAAGTTGGTCGGCACTCTCGAGGGGAAAACGATTGCGGTCCTTGGACTCGCGTTCAAGCCGGAGACCGACGACATGCGCGAGGCTCCGGCAATCGAAATCATCAAGGGACTACTCGAGAGCGGAGCCACCGTGCGCGCTTATGATCCGGTCGCCATGGAAGAAGCGGCCGACGTTTTGTCAGGAATCGAGTTTGCCGCTGACGAATACGGCGCAGTCGCTGATGCTGATGCGCTGGTCTTTGTAACTGAGTGGAACCAGTTCAGGGCCCTCGACATGGGCCGCATTCGAGACTTAATGAAGTCTCCCAACATCGCGGACTTGAGAAATATTTATGAACCCGAACATATGCGCGAACTTGGTTTCAAGTATGTAGGCATTGGCCGGTAACGATTCGCGCGGGTGGATCGCGCGCGGGTCTCTAACTTCTTTCACGGACGTCTTTTCATCTATGGGTCTATCAGGAATAGCTTTAGTAACTGGAGGAGCCGGATTCATCGGCTCGCACATCGCTTCAGCGCTAACCCGTGCAGGGGCGCGGGTTAGGGTGATCGACGACTTATCAACCGGTTATCGGGAGAATCTCGATGAAATCGGAGGCGACGTTGATTTCGTTCATGCGAGTCTGGCGGACGAAGACGCGCTGAGGCGTGCGTTGGAAGACGTCGAGCTGGTGTTTCATGAAGCAGCGATTCCGTCGGTGCCTCGTTCGGTTGAAGATCCGCGACAGACTCACATCGCGTCCGTGGATTCAACGTTCTCGTTGCTGATGGCGGCCCGCGAAAAGAAGGTGCGGCGAATAGTGTACGCGGCGTCCAGTTCAGCTTACGGCGACAAGCCGAGTCTGCCGAAGGTGGAAGACATGCTTCCTGAACCGCTTTCGCCTTATGCAGTCGCGAAACTCGTCGGTGAGTATTATGCCCAGGTCTTTACCCGCGTCTACGGTTTGGAAACGCTCTCGCTCAGGTATTTCAATGTGTTTGGTCCGCGGCAGGATCCAAGCTCACAATACTCTGGCGTAATTTCGCGTTTCATTAGTGATCTTCTGAGTGGCCAGCAGCCGGTGATCTACGGAGATGGTGAACAGACGCGAGATTTCACCTACATCGACAACGTGGTCGACGCGAATTTGAAAGCCGCCGAGACTGCGAAGGGAATTGGCCAGATTATTAACGTGGCCAACGGCGAGCGCATCACGCTGAACCAACTCCTGAAAGCGCTGAAAGAGATCACCGGCAAAGAGGATGTGGAAGTTGACTATCAGGCGCCGCGCGCCGGTGTCGTGAAGCACAGCCTGGCCGACATTACGCGGGCTCGTGAGTTTCTGGGATTTGAACCGCGGGTGGACTTGCGGACGGGACTTCAACTCACAATGGACTGGTGGAAGCAGAGTCGCTTCGCTAGAGCCCTCAGATAAATTGCAAATGCCAAACAGTATCAAGCGGCGGCGTCATCAGCTTTCGCTTGCGCCAGCAATCGCAAACTCTCCGTGTAAGGTGCTCGCGCCACTCCCTTGTCAGTAATAATCGCGGCGATCAAGTCGTTTGGAGTAACGTCAAAGGCCGGGTTTTGAACGACGACTCCATCTGGGCCGAGTTGATTGCTGCCGATGTGCGTGATCTCGCGACCGTCGCGTTCTTCGATAGGAATCTCATCGCCTGACTTCAGGGTCAGATCCAGAGTGGTGATTGGCGCCGCAACGTAGAATGGAATGCCATGTCTCTTCGCGAGCACGGCTACCATGTACGTGCCAATCTTGTTTGCTGCATCACCATTACCGGCAATCCGATCGGCCCCGACCACCACCACATTAACCTGCCCGCTTTTCATAACGTGTCCAGCCATATTGTCGGTAATCACCGTCACCGGAATATTGTCTTGAGCGAGTTCCCATGCAGTTAATCTCAACCCCTGCAGGAAAGGCCGCGTTTCATCGGCGATTACCGCTACGCGCTTGCCCGCGTCGCGTGCGCCGCGAATGACGCCGAGCGCGGTGCCGTAGTCGCCGGCGGTAGCGAGCGCACCTGCATTGCAGTGGGTTAGGACAGTATCTCCGTCCGAGATGAGATCTGCGCCGAAGTGGCCGATCGCGCGGTTGGCCTGAATGTCTTCGCGAAAGATGTTCAGTGATTCTTCGATTAAGCGGGCCTTAATTTTTCCAGGTTCCCTAGTAACTGCCTTCTCTCGCTCGAAGGTTTGTCGCATGCGTTCGATCGCCCAAAACAGATTCACCGCGGTAGGTCGCGTTTGAGACATCACCTGACACATGTAGCTAAAGTCGTCTTCCAGATCAGCAACTGAAGTGCCGACAGATTGGCTGGCCCCCAGGGCGAGTCCCATGGCGGCCGACACGCCGATAGCTGGCGCGCCTCGCACCACCATCTTTTTTATTGCTTCCGCGACCTCATCGTAGGAACGCAGCATTAAATACTTTTCTTCGGTGGGCAGCAGTCGCTGGTCTAACATGCGAATGCCTTCATCCGTCCATTCAATAGTCTTGATCATTGATTGCGTTATTCCTGTAGGTTGAAATCCGCGAGAATCTTACCGGAGCCGAATGCGTGACGCAACGCGGCAAACATTCAACTATGCACACGAAATGCGTGAAAAATTGTGTGGTTGCCGGTAGTTCAAAGAAGGCGCGGGTGTTCAACCTGAACCGGCGGTGCTGGCGTTGCCGTTCAATTGTTCGGCAATTTCTCTGACCTGCCCGATATGGCGCACCTCATGACTCCCGACAAACAAGATCCACTGGTAGAGATTGATCTCTCCTAGCACCGGGTGGGGATGGATAATTTCACTCAACGCGAGCCCGTCGCCTGAGATCACGGCCGCGCGTAACGTTTCGCGCGACTGCTCGAGAGCGGCCCAGGCTGTTTCCGCGTCAATATCCGAAGGCGGCGCTATCTCCGGCGGTGCTGAAACTTTAAAACTGCGGTCCGCGATCTTGGCCGCGTGTCGTTCGTTTAGAATCGGACTGCTCTCAAGCTCTGGCCCAAGTCCCTCAGCGCGCGCGCCCGAAATTCGCTTACTAATCAGCGCGCCAACGCGGTTCTCGATTAGCGCGAGATGTTGCAGCACTTGCGCCACCGACCAGCGATCAGGAGCTGGTGACTGGTCGCGCAAGTTAGGTGGCACGACTGCAATGGCGTCGCGCAAGTCTACCCGTTCACTGTCGAGATAGGTAAGTGCCTCTTCAATTCGTGGATGCATTTGGGGGTTCTCCTTTGCCTCTTCACTAACACTCAAGCGGCGTCAGGTCAACCAGGGAGTCATATTCATTGCCAGCTGGACGCCGGCAAACTCTGGTTTGACACTGTTCGGGGGCGCGTGATAGTGTCCGCCTAAATCGAGAATTTGTTCTTTGTTAAAAGGATCTGGGTGCCCCAGGTAATGGGGAGAATAGGGAAACGGGTGAGAATCCCGTGCGGTCGCGCCACTGTGAAGAGAGCTTGATTACCGCCACGCGGCAATTGCGAGTTCTTTAAGTCAGGAGACCTGCCCAGGTGCTTTGCAGTCTGATGAACGCTCGCGGAAACGCGTTCAGGCCGCACGGGTTACCATCGACCTATCGAAGTCCCGCTGATCGCCTGATCCTCCGTGAAGAGAATCAGAGATTGGCGGGATTTCTTGCAATCAGAAACCATTTCACATCTCAAACGTCGACCGATAAGAGCTCGAGCGATGATCGCAACGCTCCTGGCCTGCGCGTTCCTGATTATCGGCTGCTCGCCGCGCACTCCGCCCGCGGTTTCACGCGACGCCTCAACGACCAGGGAAGTAACGGACGAAGCCGGTCGCAAGGTAACGATCCCCGTAACGATCGAACGAATTATCTCACTCGCGCCAAACCTCACTGAGATTGTTTATGCGATCGGCGCCGGCGATCGGTTGGTAGGCAATACTGAATACTGCGACTACCCGGCGGAAGCGAAGCAGGTCGCGAAAATCGGCGACACGATGCATCCAAGCGTCGAACGCATCATCGCGCTTAAACCGCAGATAGTTTTGGTTTCCACAGCGTCGCAGCTGGAAGCCTTCACGAAGCAGCTTGAAGAACAGCGGATCGCGGTATACGTCACAAACCCGCGCAGCCTCGAAGAAATTTTTAGTTCAATCACCGCTCTCGGAGACATGTTTGGAAAAGCGGAACAAGCGGGAAGCCTCACTGCGCGATTACGTCAACGCACTGACGACGTCGAAGCAGCGTTGAAGAAGACAACGCCAGTGCGGGTCTTTTATCAGGTCGCTGGTGAACCTCTGTACACGATCGGGCGCGAGGGCTACCTAACGGATCTTGTGCGACGCGCAGGGGGTGTTTCCGTGACCGCTGACTTGCCGGGCGCCTTTCCGCGGTATAGCGATGAGGCGGCGTTGAGCGCAAGGCCGGAAGCGATCATTCTTCCGACCGGAGGATCGATGGGAAACGCGAACTCGACAGTGGCTGGACCATTTCGGGATTCACCCGCCGTTCGAAACAGCCGCGTCTACAAAATCAACGACGATCATTTATCGCGGCCGGGTCCGCGCCTCGTAGACGGACTCGAAGAGCTGGCCCACGCGCTTCATCCGGAAGCTTTTACGTCGACGAAAGCGCCATAAGATGACAAACGACCAACCAGTGGGAGTAGGCCATGCAACGCTCCGTAGAGCGCTTGGCGTTTGCGGATTACTTCTCCTGGTGCTGCTCGCAGTGCTCGTGTTTGCCGCGGTAGTGGGTAGTCAACGCCTGCCGTTGGGGGCGTCTCTTTGTGCATTAACAGGACGATCGGATTGCGGTTTGTCATCGGCGCAACAGGCCATTCTGTTTGATATTCGACTCCCGCGGATTTTGCTGGCGGGCGCAGTCGGCATATGTCTGGCGAGCGCAGGAGCGGGTTATCAGGCGCTGCTGCGCAACCCGTTGGCCGAACCATACCTGCTCGGAGTTTCGAATGGCGCTGCGGTGGGAACGATGGTGGCGCTGGTCTTCTTTGGCACACACGAGTGGAGCCGCCCCCTCATGGCTTTCGGCGGGGCGCTCGCAGCGACGTTTGTTGTCTACCGTCTCGCGCGCGGTCGCGCGGGGACGACCCCCGAGCGACTAATTCTGGCAGGTGTGATCGTCACTACGTTTCTGTCATCCGGAATTGTGTTCATCACTACCCTGATGGACGCCACGCGGATTCGCTCGTTTACTTTTTGGTTGTTGGGTGATCTTTCCGGAACGACCGGAAGTTTGCTGCTGATCACGTTTATCGCGGCGTTAGTCGGCGTCGCGGTTTTGGCAATGAACGCACGCTCGTTAAACCTGATGATGCTGGGAGAACGCGACGCATTCGATCTTGGCGTTGAAGTTGGACGCGTCAGGATCACGGTTTTCGTCGCGGCTAGTCTGCTGGTAGGGGCGTCGGTGGCCTCGAGTGGATCCGTCGGATACGTTGGCCTGGTGGTACCGCATCTGGTGCGACTGTCGTTTGGCAGTGATAACCGGATCGTTATCGCAGCATCCGCGATTGCTGGAGCTGCATTTGTGATCCTCGCAGACACCGTCGCGCGCACCGTGATCGCCCCTCGAGAACTGCCGGTTGGAGCGATCACTGCGCTGATCGGCGCGCCTTTATTTGTCTACCTTTTGAAACGCAGATAGGACTCAGGATGCGGCGACGGTCGCCCGCGTTCGCACGATGGCAATGCTGGAAGCAAACGACATCTCGATAAGTTACGGTCCGCGCCGCGCCGTAAGCGGCGTTTCCATCAAACTCGAGCCGCGGAGTGTCACCGCGATCATCGGGCCAAACGGTGCAGGGAAATCCACGATGCTCCGAACTTTAAATGGCGGCATTGAACTGGGGTCCGGGGAGGTTCTGCTGGACGGCAAGCCGTTGTCGAGTTACTCGCGCCGCACGGTGGCCAAGCGAATTGCGGTGGTGGCCCAGGAGTCTGACTTGCGTTTTCCTTTGACAGTTTTTGAGTTTGTGTTAGGCGGCCGTTTCGCCTGGGCTGCCGCGGGTTGGGGTTGGGAAACTCCGCGGGATGTCGAAGCCACGCAGGAAGTTCTTCGCGAAACGCAGCTCGACGATCGAAGCTCGCGCCTGATGAATGAGTTGTCAGGCGGAGAACGCCAGCGTGCGGTGTTGGCGCGCGCACTCGTCACCGAAGCTGGCGTGTTGCTGCTGGACGAGCCAACAGCAAATTTGGACTTGGCCCACCAGGCCACGATTCTGGCCCTCGTGCGGAATCGTTGCGACCAACGCGGGGCGGCGGCCCTGGTAGTCACCCACGATATCAATTTGGCAGCTGAGTTTTCAGATCGGGTGTTGCTGATGAAGGACGGGAAAACTGTTGCCTTCGGCAGCCCTGATGAGGTGTTGACTCCGGAACTTTTGAAAGAGGTTTTTGCGGTCAGAGTCTTAGTCGATGCACATCCGATTACGGGAGTGCCTCGAGTCACGCCGGTGCATGAAGGGCTCCGGTAATTTTGCAACGAGAACCGATCCCAAGGGAAGACGGTGAAAATCCGTCACTGCCCGCGCAACTGTAAGCGGCGACGAAGCCCTCGGCGACCCACTGGACACGACCGCCACTGTCTGGGAAGGGGAGGGCAAAGGCGATTCATACGTTTGACTCCAGGAGTCACGCGCGCGAATCAAAACCGCAAGTCAGGACATCTTCGGAACGTTTCATTTCAGCTCGCACTGCGACGGGCAGGAGAAGCTAAACAATGAAAAATAAAGAACGAAAAGAGTTTGGTCGTAAACGTTCAGAGCGAAGCCTAAGCAAGTTTGCGCGGGCGCTGAACATTTGTTTTTTGTTCATTTTGGTCGGAGGTATTTTTGGGCTAGCGTTTGGGCAATCAACTGCGTCAGTGAGCGGTGAGGTGGCGGATGAAAATGGCGCAAAGGTAGCGGGCGCGGAAGTCCGTATCAGATCCAGGGCTGGAGGACGAAGGTCTACGGCAACGAATGACTCGGGAACGTTTGAATTTAGAAATCTGACGTCGGGCGACTACTTGATTGAAGTTCGGGCCGACGGGTTTTCACCGTTTACCTCAGACGAGATCGTTTTAACGCGTGGAGAATCCAGGCAACTTCATTTTAAGTTGAAGGTAGCTGGAGTCAGCGGGACTGTCTTAGTGGTGGCAGCCGGAACGCCGCAGCGGGCAGATGAAGTTTCCAAAGTCGTCTCGGTTCTCGATTCACAACAGATCGACACGAAAAGAGAACTCGGCCTGCCGGAAGCTTTGCGTGGTGTACCCGGAGTTCGCGTGCAGCAACAAGGCTCGCCCGGCGCTCTGACCAGCATTCGTTTGCGCGGCCAGCGGACGGCGGATACGGCCCTATTGTTTGACGGACTCCGCGTGCGCGACGCCGGAGACATTAATGGTTCATCCGCTTCCCTCATCACGGACCTCGTGCCGGTCGCACTCGAACGCGTGGAGATTCTTCGGGGCGCGGGTTCGTCGATCTACGGCACCAACGCGATTGGCGGGGTCGTCAATTTAGTTCCGCAGTCGTCATTTGGCGGAACGCATTTTGAATTTGGAGCTGAGGGTGGGGCGCTAAAGACCTTTCGCGAGCGCCTCAAAGTTTCTTCCGGCAACGATCGGTTTGGCTTCAACTTTGGAATCAATCGGTTAGACGTGAGGCGAGGCGTCGATGGCGAAGATCAATACGGCAACTCCGCCAGCAGCGGCAGAATTCATTTCGATCCCACGCCGTCAATTTCATTAAACGCAAATTTCTTCGGCACGATTGCGAACGGGCGACTGAACGATAGCCCGTTTGCCCGGCCATCAGCATTCGGCGTTGGATCGTTTCCGCGCGCGGTGGCGTACTCAAATTTCCAGCCGGATTTTAATAATCCGGACCAGGGCCGGCGAAACCGTTTATTGGCCGGCGCGATCAGACTCTCGCAACAGATCGACGAACGATTCTATTATTCGGTTGCGTATCAGCGCGTTTCCAGTCATCGGCGCAATTACAACGGCAGCAAAATCGATCCGCGGTTTGCAGCCTTCTATCCGTTTGGCGATTTCGAATTTGTAAACGTCAACCAGGGTACGACCGATACCTTTGACGCGCGAATTCATGCGCGCTTCGGACGCTCAAACCTGGCCACCGCAGGATTTGAGTTTGAGAACGAATCGTTCTTTCAGCAGTCGATCCCCTCGTTTAGTTTGTTCAATAACACGACCGACCGGCAGCGCACTTTTGCTGTGTTTGGCCAGGACCAAATTTCTCTTTTGGACCAGCGGCTTCAAATTTCGCTCGGCGTTCGCGCCCAGTTCTTTCGGATTCGCGCCGCGGATCGTCCCGGGACTCTGGGCAGCACCGACGCCGAGAACTCCGTGACGGGCGACGGCGCGATTGCCTATTTGTTTCGTTCGACTAATACCAAGCTGCGGGCCCACGCGGGAAATGGGTTTCGCGCGCCGTCGCTCTTCGAACGATTTGGCGCGGGAACCTTCCAGACCTTGGGACTACTCAGGTTTGGTGACCCGACCTTGCGGGCGGAGCGTTCATTCAGCATTGATGCGGGCATTGATCAAAGGCTTGCCGGGGACCGCGTCCTGCTCGGAGCCACTTGGTTCCACACGAAGCTCAAACGCGTGATTGCCTTTGAGCCGTTTTTTGCGGTCGATCCTTTAGGCGTCGGACGTTTCTCTGGTTACGTGAACCGCGAAGGCGGATTGTCGCGCGGCCTTGAAAGCTTTATTGAGACTACACCTTTACGGGGAATGGAAATCCGCGCCTCCTACACTTACACGAATAGCGATCGGCTGGTCCCTTCGCGCGGACTGCAACCCGAATACGTGATTCCCAAACATCTGTTTGGTTTTTTCGCCAGTCAGCGTTACCGGGCCGTTGCTTTGAGTTTTGACCTAAACAGGACTGGAGCTTACATCGCTCCGATCTTCGAAAACGATTTTCCCTTTCGGACGGCGGAACTCACGTTTGGCGGTTATACAAAAGCAGACTTGTTCGGCAGCTATGAGACGAAGCTTTCCGAGCGTTGGACAGCGGTGCTGTTTGCCGGGGCCGACAACATTTTCAATCGCAGATATTTTGAAAATGGATTTCTGGCACCGGGGGTTGCCGGCAGGGTCGGATTCAGCCTGAAGTATTAACTGGACTAACCCAGAGGAATCAGGTTGCAAGGTATCCGGTTCAAGGGCGCAATTGCGTCGGCTTATGGAACACGGCCTTGCAACCTGAAACTTGGTTGATCGGAATGGCCGGCCAAATGGTCTAGGGAGACTTGGTAAACAATCCGCCCGCCAGGAAAATCGCGCCGAGCACGAGGTGCAATCCGTGATCCTGCATTGCTAAGTCGAGTGGCCCAACATGCAACATCCGGTTCATCGACGGATCACCCATCACCATTCCAAACAGTCCCAGCCCTAAATAGACAGTCCCGAAGACCAGGCAAAACCCCTTGGCTCCGGCCAGCGATCCGGAAAAACCAAAGTAGAGTGCGACTACGCCTGACACGATGTGGACCAGATTGTGCGCAGGCGACAAGTGGAACCCAAGTAAGGTCGGCGCCATGAAGCCGCAGATGCCAATAATCAAGAAGGCCAATCCCAGAACTTTGCAAATAGTCTTTGCCATGATTTCCGTTTCTCTCCTTTGTGAAAGGTTTGAGTAACACGCGGCCTGAAAGAGCGGGCCGAGCCTCAAATCCGCGACGCACCGTGTGATGAAGTTCTGTATATCAAACCCCGAGGCCGGTTTGCAAAGTTTTTTGGCCGACGAAGCAGTCTGAGCAGCGGTGCGAAGGTAGGCAGCATACGCCTGGTCGAGATACTGCATGAATGGGTAGTGGGTCAGTTTCGTCACCTATGTCCGACAAACTTCAGTTTGTCGAGACGTTACGACAAGCTGAAGCTTATCGGACATCAAACTGACCCACTACTCATGAATGCATCCGGTTCTGCGGATGGTTTTCGTGAGTGTTATACTAAACCATTCAATAAAAAGGCTTCGAAACCATCAGTACCACTGAGTGTTTGCTGATAATTATGTCTAATGGCTGGGAAACAATAATCGGATTGGAAATCCATGCTCAATTGAGCACGGAGTCAAAAATTTTCTGCGGCTGCTCTACGCGCTTTGGCGACCAGCCTAATTCAAACACCTGTCCGGTGTGCCTGGGGCTGCCGGGCGCGCTCCCAGTGCTGAACCGTCGAGTCATAGAACTCGGCGCACGAGCAGCCTTATCCCTTGGTTTGCAGATCAACAACAAATCAATCTTT
>JANLZV010000227.1:0-1624 GCA_031366425.1 Pyrinomonadaceae bacterium
TTATCGATGCCCGTTACTAAACTTACGTTGCAACCGTCGCGCTGGTTGCAGGCAAACGCGATAAGATAACTTACACGATTGGGCTCCTCAGGTAAACATACTTTTCCGCTGAGCCGCTAGGAGAAAAAATGGAAATGATTACCGACGATCGATGTCCTAAGTGTTACGAAGGACTGTTGCGCAGCTGGCAGGAATTGACCGGCGAAGAGCAGGAACTCGTCAAACGCTTGCCGATGTCAGCTGAGTTTACCGCGAATGAACGTGAGTCCACGCACCGCTGGTGCTCGCGTTGTTGGCACGAGTCGAACGAGAGCCAGGCGATAGCTTAGGCTTACTTAAACTTGGCCCATGATCCGATCGTAAGCCCCGCGAATCGACTGCATCCGATCGATGAGCGCGCCGTGAAACGCAGCCGCCGATTCGAAGCCCAGGCGGACGGCGATTTCACTGAAAGCAGGATGGTCGGTTGACGGCAGGGTCGCCACTTTGCCGGCGATCAACCGCTGATAGTGATCAGCCGCGCGCAGTAGTTCATATCCCTCAGCCAGCGCCTCGTAGTCCGCAGCTTCCAAAGATCCGTTGGCGAATAACCGCTCGAGCGTGGCGCGGGTTGAACGGTCGTCGCCTTCGTCGGCAATGTCGTCACGAAGTTGTAAATAACGGACGGCAAAGTAAACGTCGAGCATCCCGCCGCGGGCATACTTGATTTCGATGTCTTGACGCCGATGGCGCCCGGCCTTCTCCTGGGCCAGACGTTCGCGCATTTGCCGGGTTTGCGCAGTCAAATCTTCAACGGGCATTGCTCCCGCTTGTTCGTGGATTGCGTGGCGAGCATGCGTTTCAATCATCCGGCCTAACTCCAAATCACCGGCGACCGCCCTCAGTTTGACGTAGGCCAGCCATTCCCAAACCGCGCTGCGCTGTTTCACGTAGTCGAGAAAACTTTCCGAACTGATCACGAGAGGGCCGCTTTTGCCGTTCGGCCGCAAACGCATGTCGACCCGATAGAGATAACCGTCGCGGGTCACACTAGACAATGAAGCCATGAGCAGTTCGCAGAGCCGCGCATAGGCTTCGTCCTGCCCTAGCGATCGAATTGGTGACGAAACGAGGGAATCGTAAACCAAAATAATGTCGAGATCTGAACCGTAGTCGACGCCGCCACTGGCAAGCCGGCCAACGGCTAACACGCACAGACGTGGGCCGCCGTCCATGCGGCCGAAACGGCGCACGATTTCTCGCCGCGCGATCAGGTAGGCAATGTTGATGCTGGCCACTGCGAGTTCGCTCTGCAAATGGTTCGACTGCAGAAGCGAGATTTCGCCTGCCGCATCGTGTACCCCAATCTCGATCAGCAACTTTGACCACTGGCGGCGCAGCACGGCCAGTTCCGCCGGAAAAGTTTTCTCGCCATCGACGCATGAACGCAACTGCGCGCGGTAGTCGCGACGCATCAACTGCGCACTATCTATCTCAAGAGAATCGATGAGTGCAGGATTGCCTGCAAGCATTTCCCCAAACAGCTCAGACGATCCACAGAGCTTTAATAAACTGGTCAGACTCGCTTCCGAAAACTCTATTTTGCTGTCTGACTTTTCCAGCGAAGCCGCCACGCGATGGATCA
>JANLZV010000493.1:0-2616 GCA_031366425.1 Pyrinomonadaceae bacterium
CGAGATCCGGATCGTTGGGCGGCGCAGTATGGCGCTGAAGTCGAGCAATGGAAAAACGCGTACTGGCTGTGTCACCGTCTACTCAATTCGCAGGCTGAAGTTTATTACGGCAGCGTCTACGAACTGCCTGAGTCGCTAGGCCAGTTTGATATCGCCATCGTCGGCTCGGTGCTGGAACACTTGAGCGATCAGATTTCGGCCCTCGCTTCAATCGCGCGCCGCACGAACGAAACGATTGTCCTGGTCTCGCCATTGCTGCAGACCGACGAGCGGATCGCGAGGTTTGAAGCGCTCGCCAGTAATCCGGACGCAGACTTCACCTGGTGGACTTATTCGCTCGGCGTGTATCGCGAAGTGTTTGGCATGCTCGGGTTCAGCATTCAGAAGGTGAGCCACGCGAAGTATTACTACATGTACGGTGATCGCTTCGAGGAAAGATCGACGGTCGTCGCGGTAAGAACTTAAAGGTCCAAAGTCCAAAAGTCCGACACAAATACGGAACCGGGAGCGGTAGCGACCGGGTCACACGCTCAACTGGCAACTGTGTTAAGACTAACTCTAGTAGATTGCGCGTAGGACCCGGTCGCTACGGCTCCCGGTTCTGTATTTGTGATATTCGGGGAGCTGGAAAAGTTATTCGACAGTTAGTTTATGTCGCAACGTCCCCAGGCCGTGGTCCTCAAACCAGGCAACGTGCTCGACGACCATATCAAACTCGACGATGTAGTTGCCGGGAATCGGCGGCGCCTCCACCTTGAATACGATCGTCACAATTCCACCTGGCTCTAAATTCTCGGGCAAAGGCGCACGCCCATAGTCCCAGTCAACTTCCTCTTCGTCGGCCCTCAAAATATGCGCACCAAGTGACACCCTGCCCTTGCCATCGTCACCGCCTGCAGCAGGCCAGCGCGCCAGTCCAACATTTTCGACGCGAACCCGAAAAGTTAGTTCTGAAGAGGGGCTACAAGTGTCAGGCGCTTCTTCGAGTTTTAGTTCGGCGACGCAGTGTTCGAGTTGGCCGTTTAGAGACTCTTCACGTGCCGCTTTGCGACAAACAACGATCGCCCGTTCGTTTTTTGCTTCGACAACCTTCACTTCGTCAAAGCCGGTACTGCGAAGCATTGCCTGCAACGCCTCGAGTCCAGGCAAGTACCAATTGAAGACTTGCTCCTTCGCGCCGGTGGGGTTTTCAACAAAAGCCAGGGGGTGCAGCAACATTTGCTTTTCGCCGAGCGGATGGACAAACGATGCTGGAGTGCGTTCCGGCGGCATGATCGCGGTTTCGATGATCAGCAGTTCTTTCGTAACCTGGTAGAGATTCTCCAGTGCGAGGAGCGGGTGCTTCAAGTGATAGAGCAAACCAAGCGCGAGGGTGATATCAAACTCGCCCACGGTGCGCGGGCTAAGTTCATAAACATTCAGGCGACGAAATTCCACCGGCAGGCCGAGAACCTTGCGCACAAAGAGTCCCTGCCTCACATGCTGGCGCTGGCCGTCAACTCCCAGCACGCGTTTGGCGCCGCGTCGCTTGGCTTCGAAAGCGTAAAAGCCCGCGTTGCAGCCTACATCGAGCAACGTCTTGTCGCTCAGGTCGCGCGGCAGAAGTTTTTGAATCGTCTGCCATGGACCAAAAGGGTGATCCACCGGCTCGCCCATCACGCTCTCGGTCTTGGTGTAGAGCCCGCCGCCGAGATCGATGCGGTGAAACCACGGCTCGAGTCGCTTCAACTCCAATAGAATTTCTTCGCGCGTCATTGTGTTTCTTTGGACCGATCAACTCTTACTGGGACCGCGGGTACCCTCGCCCGCTTTCGTTAAATGCCACTTTCAGAGTTGAGAGATTCAACCATTACTGGAGTGAACTTGTTGCTGATGCGGGCGAGGGCGCCCGCGGTCCCAGTAAGAGCTAGCCTTTTACTTCGAAGCTCAACACCAGCGGCTGAGAACCTCTTTCTTCAAACCAGCAAACGTGCTGATCCACTAAGTCGATCTTCACGGTGTACTTTCCGGGCTCACCCGGCGCGAACAATTGCACGTCAAATTCAACGCACTGCCCGGGTGGTACCGCATGCGGCAGCATCGGATGACCATGAAGCTCGGCAATGACGTCGCCGCGCGCGTCAATAATCTTGACACCAGGCATCACGACGCCGGCGCGAACGGTTTGTCCGTTAAGCCAGAGGGTGTCGCCCGAGTTCCTTACAGTTATTGCCAGCTCTAACGCCTCGCCGCCTTCAACGCGTTGCGGCAGAGAACCTTTCAAGCTGAACTCGGCGCGCAGCACTCGCGGTTCACGGCTGTCAGGCATGCTCGTCGCGGCCGCGCCTTCGGTGACTTTCATGCAGGTCAGATAATGGTAGTCAGTCGCGAGCGTGCGCAGCGGCAACATCCGATCGCTCGAATCACCTTCAAGCATTTCGCGCTCGAAGAGTCCATTGACACTGACGTAATCGCCTACTACCGCAAAGCCGTTCGCGGCAATCAACTGGCCCAGATAGTCTGAACTAAAAGGCGATTCGAGCGTGCCATACCGTTGCATCACATCGCGCAACTCGGTTTCAGTTGCAGAACCAGCCGACGGCTTATGGCCTTCGAGGATAAAAAACAACCCACCTA
>JANLZV010000263.1:0-4135 GCA_031366425.1 Pyrinomonadaceae bacterium
CCGAGAACACGGCTTCATCGTGCCCACCCCACGAACTTCGCTAAACACCCAAAACGTCGATCAGTTCCTGCACTGCTGCCGCACTCTTCTGCAGGGCGATCCGCTCTTCCGCTAGCAAGTTGATCTCGATGATCTGCTCCAGTCCGCGCGCGCCGAGTTTGCAGGGTACGCCGACGTAGAGACCGTTGATCCCATACTCACCTTCCAGATAAGCCGCGCATGGCAGGATCTTTTTCTTGTCCTTGAGAATCGCTTCGGTCATCTCCACCGCAGCTGCCGACGGGGCGTAGTAGGCCGAACCGGTTTTCAACAGACTCACGATCTCGGCGCCGCCGCCCGCGGTCCGTTTCACAATCGCATCGATCTGTTCCTTCGGCAGCAACTCCGGAATCGGGATGCCGGCGCAGGTAGAAAAGCGCGGGAGGGGCACCATCGTGTCGCCATGTCCGCCGAGCACAAACGCAGTCACGTTCTCGACCGAAACGTCGAGCGCTTCGGCGAGGAAGCAGCGCATGCGGGCTGAGTCCAACACGCCCGCCATGCCTATCACCCGATGCTTGGGGAAACCCGAACGCCGAAAAGCGACCTGGCACATCGCGTCGAGCGGGTTCGAAACTATGATCAGGATCGAATCAGGGGAGCGCTTCACAACTTCGTCGACTACTTTCGAAACGATATCGGCGTTGGTCTTAAGCAAATCGTCGCGGCTCATCCCCGGTTTGCGCGGAAGACCGGCGGTGATGATCACGACATCAGAATTCTCCGTGCCGTCGTAGCCATTCAGGCCTTTCAAGCGGACATCGAAGCCTTCGATCGGCGCGGCCTGGGCCAGATCCAGAGCTTTACCCTGCGGCACGCCCTCAACGATATCGACGAGACAAACGTCGCCGAGTTCCTTAGCGGCCAACCAATGCGCCGCAGTCGCGCCGACGTTGCCGGCGCCCACAACGGTAATCTTATTTCGCACACCCATGTTTTTAAGTTCCTTTCAAAAGGCAGGAAACGACCGCAAATAGAGATTGCTCCCCGCAAACTAAGTTATAGAATTGCTTGAATTGAAGAACCGCGAGTTTATCTGTCGGTCTGAGAGGGTGTCAAGAAACGCTCTCGAGAAGCGTTAATAGAAGGGTTGTGCTACGAGCGAAATTGAGGCTTTCAGTCCGCTGGCTGAAGCCAGGGTGGTAATGACTATGCGATTCACCGAGTTGATTAAGAATCTCTTTTCCGACACCGCGCGAAAACAAACGGGCGCCGCAGCCGAAATCGAGGCTGAGCAGGAATCATGGGTGGACCCCTTCAATCCGTTTCCCGATCCCATTCGAGTTCCACTCACGGACGTTTTCGATCTGCACACGATTCAGCCGCGCGAGGTAAAGTTGGTGGTCGAAGAATACCTACACGAAGCGGCCCAGGCGGGATTTCGCAGCGTGCGAATCATTCACGGCAAAGGCATCGGCGTGCAACGCGAGATGGTGAGATCTATTCTCGCTCGCAGTACTTTTGTTTTGGATTGGACTGACGCGCCGCCCGAAGCTGGAGGTTTGGGGGCGACGATCGTGCGACTTTCACGCGATTGAAAATGTAGAGTCGGGAATGATGATCAGGAATATCAGCTTGGCAACAGACCTCGCATCAGCTCAGCCAAGGAATCGATATCAATCGGCTTCGTCACATAAGCGTCAAAGCCTGCGTCTCTGGCGTCTTGCCGAAAATCAGTGCCTTGATGCGCGGTCACGGCGATCACAGTGACTTCCTCGAGTCCTTCGCTGGCGCGAATTTGCTGTGTGGCGGCGAAGCCGTCCATCACCGGCAGACTTAGATCCATCAGGATGATGTCCGGGCGTTCGCGCAAAGCTACCGCGACGGCCTTCTCGCCGTCCTCGGCTTCGAAGACCACGTAGCCGACCTGCTCGAGGGCGAGCCGCATGAAGAAGCGCGCGTCTTCGGCATCTTCGACCACCAACACAGTAGGGTTCCTGAAGTCTCTATCAGTCATGTCAGCTGTCGTCGCGGTCACCAAAAACGGCAAGGTTCGTTCGACCTTGAGGGGAAATTTTAAAATTACGGATGGGTTCGACTTTATGTCGCAGTCAATCTTCTGTCAAGAAAGGCCAGCTGACGACGAGTAAAACCGTGGTGCTAATCCTGGTGAAGGGTGAGCGAGGCTGTTTTGAAAACTTCAAGCGAACCTCAGGCGCGTTTTGAGCGTTAGAGTACCGGAACACGAACTTCTCGAAAGGCCGGAACGTCTCCATGAAGAAAATCATTTTAGTAGTCCTGCTGGTCGGAATCGCAGGGATTGCAGGAATTGTTCGCTCGCACTCAAACCCGGTTCGCAGTCTCAGCCCCTTGCCAATCGTCGTCAACGGTCAAAAACCGTCGGCAGGCGATGCGCACGAAGAAATTCGCAAGAGCTACGAACTCGCTCCTGGCGCGAACGTCGAAGTGTCCGGCATCAATGGCGAGGTAAAAATCGAGACGGCCGACGTTAAAACTGCCGACGTCTTTATCGAACGCTTCGGTTCCAGCCCGGAAGTTTTAAGTCGACGCAAGATCACGATCGACGCAAGTGCCAATTCTCTGCGAATTCGCGGAGAAAAAGGCGACGCGAGTTTCTGGGGCCGGCTATTTGGGTCTACTCCTTCAGAGCGCGTTATCCTGCGACTGCCGCGTCAGATTTCGCTCGTGGCGCATGGCGTAAATGGCTCGGTGACTTCCGGTGAAATCGACGGCGCGGTTGACGTGCAGGGCGTGAACGGGGCAGTCGAGATCGCGCAAGCCTCCGGTTCAGCTGAGTTTAAAGGCATCAACGGCCGCATCACGGTGGGGCTCAAACAGTTGAATTCCGAGGGAATCGCCATCAGCGGCATTAACGGCAACATTGAACTCCGGCTTGACCCGGGCGTGAACGCCGATCTCGAAGCTCATGGAATGAACGGCAAGGTGACTTCGGACCTATCTAATGTAGTCGTGAACAAAGACGGCCACGGACAGTACGACGCGCGGATCGGCAACGGCGGAAGTTCGATCTCCGCGAGCGGCATCAATGGGAATATTCGACTGACGCAGATGATGAGCACTGCGAACGGACCAGGGGAACCGAAAGGCGGAAGTTAACCGGGCGAGCGGGGAGTCCCGCTCAATTCCGGATTTCCGAAAACTTGATGTTCAGGATTGGGTACTCTTTCCAGTTCTTGAAATCATAGTGCCACCATTCAGGTTCGTAGACAGCAAAGCCTTCAGCCTCCATCGCGGTCCGCAGCATTTCTCGCAGGCGTTTCGCTTCGGGCGTCGCGCATTCGTAGTTGATGTGCGAACGCTCCGTCATCTCGTCATACTCGCCCGGCATCTTCACCAGTTTCCCAGTCGCCAGTTCGAAGAGCGAAAGATCAACGGCACTGCCGCGATTGTGGCGTGAACCCTTGCTGGGATCGGCCACAAAGATTTTCTTGTCTTCGGGCGTCACGTCCCAAAAAACTTTGGTGACGGCCCAGGGACGATATCCGTCAAAAATAACCAGGCCATAACCCTGTTTCCGCAACGCCTGATTCGCCCGCGTCAGGGCTTCGGCGGCTGGACGTTGCAGAAACGCGCGCGGTTGTTTGTAAACCGCCTTGCCCAGGAAATTGTTTTTGGTAGCGTAGCGAATGTCGAGATGGATAGTCGGATCGAGCCTGGTCAATTCGACGAGCTCAGGCGCGCGGAAAGGCCCTGCTTCCACCGGCGGCCCTTGCGCCAAGACAACACTAGAGACCAACAACAGACTCGCGACTTGAGCGAGTCTTACCATGCGAATCATCTGGCCACTCTCCCGGTTGTCTATAATTAAAACTCGATCGGGTTGCGCGTGGTCAACGTCGGCACATTCCACGCCTTCAGTTTTTCATTCCATTGCGGCACGGTTTCCTTGATGAAGCGGTTAGCTTCCGCCATGCGTTCGCGATATTCGGGTAGGATCTCCTGAAAATACTGACGCTGATAAAGAGTCGGCGCGGCATTTGTGCCGTCAATGGCAAAAAAGAGATCGCCAATCCGGTTAGTGACTTGAGACTTACCGCCGATCCCCAGACCCTCGCTCCGTCTCACTAACCGATCCTCGAGTGTCGTTACCTGCTTAAGGTAATCCGTCAGCGCC
>JANLZV010000306.1:0-3639 GCA_031366425.1 Pyrinomonadaceae bacterium
TCTATCGGTGCAAACTCTAAGAATGAGTAACAGATACGACGTCATCGTCATTGGTGGCGGACACAATGGACTGGTCAACGCCGCCTATCTCGCGCGCGCGGGCAAGCGCGTGCTCGTGTTGGAACGCAGGCATGTGTTGGGTGGCGCTGCAGTGACCGAGGAAATTTTTCCCGGCTTTAAGTTTTCGGTTTGCTCCTACGTGGTCTCTCTGCTGCGGCCCGAAATAATTCGCGAGCTGGATCTCTCGCGGCATGGTTTGGAAATTCTCCCGCTCGACGGCACGTTTACGCCGATGCCTAATGGCGATTACTTGTGGCGAGTGAACGATCATGCGAAGACCCGCCGCGAGATCGCCCGCCACTCACGTCTCGATGCCGAAGCCTACGATGAATATGGCAAGGCCATGCTTGAGATGGCGCGTTTTGTGAAGCCAATCATGAGTATGACGCCGCCCGATCCGACGTCGCTCAATACGAAAGGCTTGAAAGATCTGTATTTCCTCGGGCGCCGGTTTCAAAATCTTGACGCCGAAGACAAATACAATCAGGTACAACTGATGACGATGAGTGCGGTCGATTTTCTCGATCAGTGGTTCGAGACAGACGTGCTCAAAGCGACTATGTCGGCCTCCGGAATCATCGGCACTTTTCTCGGGGTGCGTTCGCCCGGTACGGCTTACGTGCTGCTGCATCATTACATGGGCGAAATTGACGGCGCATTTCGATCCTGGGGGCTGTCGCGCGGTGGCACCGGAGCGATCTCAAACGCGATTGCTGACGCAGCGCGCGAGTTTGGCGCGGAAATTCGCACCGAAGCGCCAATCGCGCAGATTCTGATGAAGCACGGCCAGGCTAAAGGCGTAGTCCTCGCTAATGGCGACGAGATTCATGCTGACGTCGTTTCTTCGAGCGTCGATCCGCGGTTGACGTTTATGAAGATGATTGGCGAGGAACATTTGCCCGACGACTTCGCTGCGGACCTGAAGCGTTACAAGTATCGAGGCTCGTCCGGCAAGGTAAACCTTGCGCTGGCCGGCTTGCCGGATTTCAAGTGTCTGCCGGGCGCCGGTCCGCATCTGCGCGGCGCGGTGTCGATCTCGCCGAGCGTTGAATACATGGAGCGCGCGTATGACGATGCCAAGTATGGCCGCTTCTCGCGTCGTCCGTACATCGACATCGTAATTCCAAGTCTCACCGATCCTTCAATTGCGCCGCCGGGAAAACATGTGATGTCGTGTTTCGTGCAATACGCGCCCTACAATTTGAGAGAAGGAAACTGGGACGATCAACGGGAAGCGTTTGGCGACACTGTAATCGAAACGATCGCCGAGCACGCGCCAAACATCAAGGATTTAATCCTGCATCGTCAGGTTTTGACCCCGCTCGACATCGAGCGCGATTTTGGTTTATCTGAAGGAAACATTTTTCAGGGCGAGCTAACGCTCGAACAGCTTTTCTTTTTGCGACCTGCACCTGGCTGGGCCCAATATCGCACGCCGATTCGCAATCTATACATGTGCGGCTCAGCGACGCATCCGGGCGGCGGCATCATGGGCGCGCCAGGGCGCAACGCCGCGATGCAAATGCTCAAAGATATGAAGTAGGACAGACATTCTTGTCTGTCCAAATAATGTAAAGCGAGACAGGCAGGAATGCCTGTCCTACCTGATGACATACGACATCATCATCATTGGCGCGGGTCACAACGGACTGGTCACGGCTTCTTATCTAGCCGACGCCGGCTTGAAAACGCTCGTGCTCGAACGCCGTGCGACTGTCGGTGGCGGCTCGGTGACCGAAGAAATCCATCCGGGCTTTCTCTGTTCGACTCTGGCCCACTCAGCTGGTCCATTCCTGCCAAACGTTTACAAGGATCTCGATCTTAAGCGGCATGGCCTGGAGTTTATCCAGCCCAGTGCTCGTCTGCTCGCGCCGAATCCGGAAGGCCCCGCACTTTGTTTATGGAACGACCAGGCGCGCACCGTCTCCGGACTGGAAAAGATCTCCGCTCTCGATGCGAAGAGTTATCCCGACTTCGAAAAGAGTTTTGCGCGCATCGGCAAAGTCCTGGCACCTCTCGTTACGATGACGCCGCCTTCTATCGACAGCCCGGCAAAGGCGGAATTGTGGAACCTGGGCAAGCTGGGTTTGTCGTTTCGCGGACTGGGAAAGCGCGACGCTTATCGGTTGTTGCGTTGGGGGCCAATGGCCGTGGCAGACCTCGTCGCGGAATGGTTTGAGACGGAAGCTCTGCGGGCCATGATAGCCGCGCGCGGAATTTCGGGTTCGTTTGCGGGTCCATGGTCGGCGGGTACGAGCACCGGCCTTCTCTGGCAGTCAGCGTTGGACGGTTCGGCTACAGGTTCGACGATCTTTGTAAAAGGAGGCATGGGCGCTCTGACCCAGGCGCTCGCCAAATCAGCTGCAGCTCGCGGCGTTGAGATTCGGACTTCTGCCGGAGTTTCGAAAATTGAGACCAGCGCGGACGGCGCGACGAGGGTCGTTCTAGAAAATGGTGAAACGATTTCAGCGCGCGCCGTGGTTTCCAATGCCGACCCACGCACGACTTTGCTCAACCTGGTAGATCCGGTCGAACTCGATCCGAGTTTTCTTTTGAAGGTGCAAAACTATCGCGCGTTAGGCGTGACTGCGAAGATCAACCTCGCGCTGTCGGATCTGCCGGCGTTCGACGGAGTGGACGAAGCGGATGCGGCGGAAAAGTTGGCAGGAAGAATTCACGTGGGCCCGGACATCGATTATCTGGAGCGTGCCTTCGACGCCTCGAAGTATGGCGACTATTCCCCCGCGCCTTATCTGGACATCACGATTCCTTCTTTGAGCGACGCTTCGCTTGCGCCGGCCGGCGCGCATGTAATGTCGATCCAGGTCCAATACGCGCCTTTCAAACTGAAGGAAGGCAACTGGACTTCGCGACGTGAAGAGTTTGCTGACACCGTTGTCGACACGCTCGCGATCTACGCGCCAAAGATCAAAGAGCAGATTGTCGCTCGTCAGATCATTACACCGTTTGATCTTGAACAGACTTACGGGTTAAGCGGCGGTCACATCCATCACGGCGAGCAAACGCTCGATCAGTCGTTCACCTTTCGGCCAATCATTGGATGGGCGCAATACCGGACGCCGGTTAAGGGGTTGTACCTTTGCGGCGCGGGAACTCATCCGGGCGGAGGAATAACCGGAGCGCCCGGCGCAAACGCGGCGCGTGAGATCATCAAAGACTTGAAGCGAAGAAATCAGAACCGGGAGCGGTAGCGACCGGGTTAGACCAAAGCGGTCCCGGTCGCTACCGCTCGCGGTTCTGACTTTTTGTCTGGGACAGCTTTGGCATTTAGAACTCGAAACCAGGAACTATGAAATCATCACGCAGTTTTGCCAGCGACAACAACGCTGGCGTCCATCCCAAAGTGATGGAAGCGATCACGGCCGCCAACGCTGGCCATGTGATCGCTTATGGTGACGACGTCTACACGGCCCGGGCAGTGAAAAAATTTCGTCAGCACTTCGGCCATGATACGGAAGTGTTTTTCGTTTTCGGCGGGACGGGCGCAAACATCCTCGGGTTGAAGGCCGCGACCCAGCCGCATCACGCAGTGATTTGCGCGGAAACGGCGCACATTAA
>JANLZV010000317.1:0-5394 GCA_031366425.1 Pyrinomonadaceae bacterium
CCAACACGCCTTTGCGGACAATCTCGCGGGCCTTGCGCGCTGCTTCGCGTGCACGGGCGGCGTCGACCGACTTGCCGACGATCTTACGCGCGACAGTTGGGTTCTGTTCGAGATACTCGGTCAGCCGTTCATTCAGGAACGATTCGACCGCACCCTTTACATCGGAATTTAGTTTTCCCTTTGTCTGCCCTTCAAACTGCGGTTGCGGGAGTTTCACTGAAATCACCGCCACAAGACCCTCGCGCACGTCGTCGCCGGACAAAGAACCTTTGAAGTTCTTTGCCAGGCCGGACGACTGAGCGTAGGCGTTGACCGTTCGAGTAAAAGCGGAGCGAAAACCGGACAAATGCGTGCCGCCGTCGACCGTGTTGATGTTGTTGGCAAACGAATAGACCTTCTCGTCGTAGCCGTCGTTGTATTGAATGGCCACTTCGATCGATAAAGCGTCGCTCTCCTTTTCGAAATAGAGCGGCTTGTCATGCAGGGTCGACTTGTTCTTATTGAGATGCTTCACAAACTCGGCGATGCCGCCCTTGTAGTAAAACTCGTGACCCTTCTCCGGCACTTCCCGTTCATCTTTTATAGTGATGCGAATGCCCTTGTTGAGAAACGCCTTTTCGCGCAAGCGCTCCGAGAGTTTGTCGAAACTGAAAACTGTGTGATCGAAAATTTGAGCGTCCGGCTTAAAAGTGATCTTGGTACCGCGCTTCCGCGTCTTGCCGGTCTGCTCCAAACGCGCTACAGCAATGCCCCTAACGTAGTCTTGCTCGTAGGTCTTATTGTCTCTCCAGATTTCCAGGTGCAACGTCTCAGAAAGGAAATTAACGCAGGAGACGCCTACTCCATGGAGTCCTCCGGACACTTTGTATGCGTTGGAGTCAAACTTACCCCCAGCGTGAAGCTTCGTCATAACCACTTCAGCGGCGGATTTTCGTTCTTTCTTCATCTCGTCGACTGGAATGCCGCGACCGTTATCAACTACGGTAATTGAATCGTCGAGATGAATAGTGACGTCTACAGTGTCGCAGTATCCGGCCAGCGCTTCGTCGATTGAGTTGTCGACGACTTCGTAAACCAGGTGATGAAGGCCGATCTCGCCGGTCGATCCGATGTACATCGCCGGGCGTTTGCGCACAGCCTCTCTGCCCTCGAGGACCGCGATGGAAGACGAGTCATACTTTCTAGTTGTTCCTGTGGTTCCGGCTGTCGGCAATGCGTTCTCCTTACTCGTTACCTGAGCATCAACTTCATCCGTTCGTTCTTTGTCCATCAATTCGTCGGTCAGACGTTTTCACTCGAACCCGCGGCTGCTAAGTAAGCATCTCGACTGGGTTCGACTGGCAGGGCTCGGCCTTCGACAATCTCGTGTACGTTGGCTTTGGAAAGGAACCCCTGGAGGTGGCTTCTTTTCGACGTGGTAATGAATGTCTGCGTGCGGCCTTCAAGATACTCCAAAAGACGTCTGATCCTTTTCTCATCCAACTCCGCATCGACATCGTCGATGAGAAAAAGTGGATAATCACCGTGCCAGGAATTATACACGGAAATCGCCGCTAAGTCTAATAGTAACAATGCACTACGCTGTTGTCCCGAACTTCCGTAAACCCGCGTTTCATGGCCTCCCAAATGGATAGCAAGATCGTCTTTGTGCGGCCCGATTAGGGCGCGCCCTGACGCGGCTTCGGCCGGCATTCGAAGCTCCAAACGTTCACGCAGAAAGGCTTCATAGTGACTGATATCGCCACTGATATCACCCTTGGCCTCAAGGCTCGATCGGTAGCGGACCGTTATCTCCGCCGGTTCAAACAAAGTCCGCTCAAGCGCCGCATTAATCCGCTCCGTATAGTCTGTACGCGATTTATGTATTTCAAATCCGAGGCTCACGAGCTGGTCGTTCCAGGGAGCGAGAAGATTTGCAGTTTCCTCCAAACGCAATTCGCGTTCGAGTGAATCCTGGAGTATCCGGTTCTTCTGTTTGATTACTTTGTTGTAGTCCGAAACAGTGTGGACGTAGGCAGGCCGCAAGGAGAATACTCCGCGATCGAGAAATTGCCGGCGGGCTTCGGGCATCCCTCTCACGACTTCCAGTTGGTCGGCCGTGAACGCAAAGACCTGCAGATGACTAAGGTATCGCGCGAGTGGTTCGCGCTTCCCGTTGATCGAGATAGCCTTCGTGTTTTCTTTCAGCGCCACCCGGAGTTCACGGTGAATATCGGCGCCGCTTGATACCTGACCGGAGACCAGCGCAGTGTCGTTGCCAAATCGAATCGATTCCTGGAGACGTTGAGTGCGAAAAGACTTAGCTCGGGAAAGAAGGTAAATCGACTCAAGCCAGTTGGTTTTGCCCTGACCATTGTGGCCGTGAATGATGTTGAGTCCGGGTCCCCAAAAAATCTTGCCGTGAAGGTTTCTAAAGTTTTCAACTTCGACAAAATCGAGGATCATTAACGGATTTTAGCATAGGAGTTTGCGATCCCCGCGGGGGACGCGCGGGCGACCGCAAAAGCAAAACGCCCTTTCCCAAAAACTTAGAAAGGGCGCTCTCTCTTCTTTGCCTGCACCGTGAAAACTGAAACTCAGATTCGCATCGGCATCACTACGTACTTATAATCAAACTCACTTGCCTCAGCCGGCCGGAGTTCTGATTGAGACGTGCCGTCCTTAAACTCAAAAGCGACCTTTCCGTCTCCAATGACATTTAGGAAGTCCTGCAGATATTGCGCGTTGAAGCCGATGTCGGTGACCTCGCCGTTGTAGTCCGTCTGCACTATTTCGCTCGCTTCGCCTTCTTCAGCATTTTGCGAGCTGATCACGAGTTGGTTTGGCTCCAGGTGGAATCGAATTGAATGAGAGCGCTCATCCGACATCAGGGCCACTCGCCTGATCGCCTGATTCAACAACGGGCCGTCAAATTCAACTCGCTTATCGTTGGTCTTTGGCATCACCATCTCGTAGTTTGGAAACTGTCCATAGAGCATTCGCGAGATTAAGAGTCGTGGTCCAACTTCAAAAAATATGTGATTACCGTCCATCCCTAAACTTATCTCACCGTCGAATCCGGCAGTAAGTTTAGTTAACTCCGCCAGCGTCTTACGCGGAATCAGGGTGTCGATAGCGTCACCGCTCGCGTCTTTGGAAACTCCTTTGCGCTCGACGTAGGCGAGTCGATGGCCGTCCGTCGTAATCATTTTGGCGCCCTCGCCATCCATGATGAACTTCGCGCCAGAAAGTGTGTAACGCGACTCTTCCTGTGTGATCGCGAAGATAGTCCGATCGATAAACGACTTAATTACACTTGCCGAAATTTTTGTCGGAGTAGACTTTGAAGACGGAACTTCCGGAAAGGCGTCCTTCGACACGCCCACCATTTTGAATTTGGACTTCGCGCAGGTGACGGTAACCCAGTTGTTGTCTTCCTTCTTAAACGTCACAGGAGCATCGGGAAGCAGCCGGGCGATTTCAAAAAGCTTTCGTGCCTGAACACAAATTGAGCCGGGCGTAGAAATATCTTCCGCGTCCATGTCGCAGCGAATTGTCGCTTCAAGATCGGTCCCGACGATGCGAATCGAGTTTTCACCACACGATTCAATGAGGATGTTTGAGAGTACGGGGATAGTGTTTTTCTTTTCCACTACTCCCTGGACGAAACCAAGTTCCCTCTGGAGGTTTTGTTTGCTAACGACGAATTGCATGTTCGACTCCTTAAGCTTGGCGCCTTCACTTGAAGCCATAAAAGTAAACTCCTCGTAACTTTCTGTTTCTAATCTAAAACAAGTATTTATATATTTCTAGCAGTAGTAGTAGGGACTGTTGAAAAGTGGAAGAACCACTTTCTTCCAGCAGAATTGCACTCTCACCTACTCTTCCCAGCGGTGGAATTTAAACCAGAAAATCACGGTCGCTGTTAATAACTTTTGCGAGGCGGCCATTCTATTCTTTTCACAGGCCGACTTCCAACTCTGTTGTGGATTTTCGTTTCTGACAGGTTTTACTCGTTCAAACGCGGAGGCAACGAAGCCTGTCCTGTGGAAAGTAAATTTATTTTTGCAGCGCTTCGGACAAATCAAGCAGGAGTCTCTGAAAACCAGCGTCGGCTGTAGACATCGATTGAATCTTTTCAAACGAGTGCATCACAGTCGTGTGGTGCTTTCCGCCAAACGCTCGGCCGATTTCGGGGTAGCTGTGTTTCGTGAGTCGCTTGCAGATGTACATGGCGATTTGTCGCGGAAACGAAACCTGCCGCGAATTGTTTTTGGAAACTAGTTGTTCGACCGTCAATTTGTAATGGGACGCTACTGCTTTCTGAATCTGCGGGATCGTAATGACCCCAGAGTCCTCTTCACCGGCGATATTTCGAATCGCGTCCTGCACAATGTTTTTCGAGATCGGAATTCCTCTTAGCGAAGAAATCGCCACTAGTCTGATCAGCGAACCTTCCAACTCTCGAACGTTGTTCTTCACCCGACTAGCAATTAGCAGGGCCACATCATCAGGAACGACCACCCCCATCGTCTCGGCTTTGCGTTTAAGGATCGCCACCTTCGTTTCCAAATCCGGCGGCTCAATGTCTGCGATCAATCCCCATTCAAAGCGCGAGTGCAGTCTTTCTTCGAGTGTGGGAATTTCCCGCGGCGGACAGTCGGAGGTAATCACGATCTGCTTTTGCAACTCGTAAAGCGTGTTGAAGGTGTGAAAAAACTCTTCCTGGGTTCGCTCCTTGCCGGCCATGAACTGAATGTCGTCGATCAAGAGCACGTCGACCGATCGATATTTTTCCCGAAAGGCCTGCGTCTTGTCGTAGCGAATGGAGTTGATCAGCTCGTTCATAAATCGCTCTGACGACAAGTAGCAGAGTCTCAGGTGCGGATTGCGTTGCTTGATCGCGTGTCCACACGCGTGCATCAAGTGTGTTTTTCCCAGCCCAACGCCGCCGTAGAGATAAAGGGGGTTGTAGGTTTTGCCAGGCGCTTCGGCCACCGCCAGCGAAGCGGCATGGGCGAATTGATTACAGGAACCCACCACGAAACTGTCGAACGTGTATTTCGAGTTTAGCGTCGGGTCGAGCGCCACTTGTGGCGTTGGCGGAGCTTCGCGAACAACGTCTGTAGAGGGAATCGGAGTTGCGGCGCTGGCGGTGCTAGCAATGGGACTTAGCTGTGTTTCAACCGAGTGCACGGAGGAGGGCTGAGCGATGGTTATCGCCGCCGCTGAAGGCCGGAGAACCTCATTGGGAAGTCTCCACTCAACCGAATAACCTTCCAGGCTAATTTCGCCGAACGACTGCGCCATCAAGTTCGCGTAGTTCACCTTCACCCAATCACGAACAACCTGGTTGGGGGCGCGCAGGCGAACCAGCCGTTGTGACTTATCGATTCCTTCAAAACGAATAGGATC
>JANLZV010000319.1:0-4241 GCA_031366425.1 Pyrinomonadaceae bacterium
GCCGGCGCCGCCGCCACCCGAGGCCATGATGTCCGGCGTGATCCGTACACCTTTCTCGCCGATTACCTTGAGCACTTCGACTAGCGCCACCCCCTGCGCACCGAGGGCGTTGACTTGTTCGTGATAGGCAACGCCCTGCGCTTCACCCATCAGACGTACCTTCTCTGCTTCAGCTTTACCTGTTTGCAGGATGTAGTGGGCCTCGCCCTCGCCCTCAGCCTTGCGCTGTTCCGCACGTTTGGCGGAAATCTCGACGCCCACAGTCGCAGCCATCAGGTCTTTCTGGTTATCTGCCTGCGATTTTGTCCTTTCCAATTGAATACGCTTTTCTTCGGCCTCGCGCTGCGCGTTGTACATACTCTGCCGTTGCTCCGCCAAAATCTTCTCCGTTTGCGTGATCATCAAATCTTCCGGCAGATGAATGTGGCAGATTAAGACGTTGACTACGTCCACGTGATACTTCAGCAAGTGTGCCCGCACCCGAGCTTCGGCGCGTTCCTGCTCCTCGTGACGATTTTGCAGGTAGGCCATGGCTGACGACTCTGATGCCTGATTACGAAAGATTGAATCGATCAACGGATGCATCACGTTTTGGATCAGGCGATCGATGCCGCCGATCTTGGCCACCATGAAAGGCGCGTCTTCAGGTTTGACGCGGAAGACGACGCGCACTTCCAACTGCATCGTGAATCCGTCTTTAGAGATCACTTCGAATGGATTGAAGGTGTTGGCGACTTCGCCCGAGGTCCATTCGACGGTCAGGTTGGTGGTCGGAATAATTATCGGACTGATCGCCAGGGTATTGACGTAGTAGCGGCCTGGGCCAACCACGGTCTCCTGAATCCCGCGATAGCCTTCCGGCACCACGTAGGCTTCGTGGGCGCCTTCGTCGAGCCGGCGGTCGGCAGGATCGCCGCTCATCAGTTCGCTCTTGATTTCGGCGGCGGTGCGCTTGTCGTCAATGCGATCGAGCCGCGCGGCGGTTTCCTCAGCTTGTTCCTTTTCTTCGCGTTCCATTCGTTCACGAACTTTCGCGGCCATCTGGCGGCGAATTTCTTCCGAAGGATCCTTGCCGGTGTTTGAAACAATCACCGCCACTTCGCCCGGCTTAACTTCCTTGGCGCTTTCAAGAATTACTTTGAAGAGGAGGGGATTAACGTAGTAGGTGCCCGGCAGCAGAATGTCCTTTTGTGGACCACGCTGTCCTTTGCCGTCGATGAATTCGTGTCCGTCCTGGAAGTTGTCGTGGCCCGCGACCGACTCGGCGACATAGTCTCCGGGGTTCAACGGCGAACCATCGAGCGCTTCAACCAGTCCGATCTGATTTTCGTTAATCACGGTGGCATCGAACAGCCGCACGGCAAACAGGCCGGGCTTCGATTCCTGCGGATTTTCGAACGCGATCGATTGCGTCAGGATGCGATAAGTGCCGGGAGTCAGAATGTCGACTTGCGGTCCGCGTTGGCCTCCCGACGAAGCAAACAGTTCGGCGTTTTGGAAACTGAGATGACCGGTGATTGCTTTTCCAAGCAGACGGCCGGGATCGAGCGAGGCACCGTCAGCAGCCATGATCACTCCGACTTTGCCCTGCGGAATAACGGTCGTCTTGGCAACGGAAACGCGAAACAAATATGGATGGATGGGCCAGAGGCCGGGGGGCAACGTGCGCAGCTGAATTCCTTTGACGCCGCCCTGTTTGATAAACGCGATCGGGTCCTGAAAGTTATTGTGTGCGTTTTGAGCGCGGTCAGGAGCGAAGATTTTTCCCGGCGGCATCGGCTCGCCGTCAATTGCTTCGACTACACCGAGTTCATCGGCGCCAATCTCAATCAGCGGCACTTTGCGCTCGACTCGTTCAAACGGATACCGGATCAGGTGAAGTCCGGGCTTGAGCACGTCGGCTTGAATGCCGACTTCGCCTTCGGTCGCCACCACGCGTCCGGGAGGCATCTTGGCTCCGAAGTAACGCCGTTCCTTGATGGCGATCTCGCGAGCCCCAACGTTCACCAGAATCTTCCTCAAAATAACCACCAGTACGATGAAGATGATTAAGGCGATGAAGAGGAGGGGCAGCAATAAAATGAAGTTTTCGGCTAAGTTATCCATGGGTCTTACACCTTCCAGCATTAAGGGGTTGGGAGTTGGGTCGGGTTAATCGTGTGCCGCATCCAGTTCGCGGCGTGCGTCTCGAAGAGCGCGTTTCAAAACAAATCCAGCGCCTGAGCTTCTCGTAGGCGAAGATAGTATCCAGAATTCACCGTCCAGCAAAGCTTTCAATTCGGTTGGCGAGACAGCGGCCAGATGTCCAGCGCGCCAGAAGTCCATCGCGGTTTCCACCGCACCCTGATAAACCGTGGCGTCGTCTGTCACAGCCGCCAGGTGAAGCATCTTCGCTGTTACCTTCGGATCCGGAGCGCTCTTGCATGACTCGATAAACGCTTCGGCAAGTTTACTCGTAACGCGCAAATCGTGGCGGGAAACGCAAGAAACTAGTGACAGCAAAGCTGCTTCGGTATCAGAGACGGCAATCAGGCGATTCAGTACGTCTTCATAGACTGATTCATCAATGATCTCGCGAGCTTCCTCAAGCGTAGCTTTGTCGCCGGCGGCGGCGCGTTCAATTAACTCGGAGCGCTTTGCCGCGGCAATCGCGCTCGTTTCCGCGTCAGCTGTGATGCTTACCAGCGCTCGGCCTTCCGGCGTGCCGTCAATGAATAGCGGCTGGCCTGAAGGCAATAGCGGTACGTCTGTTTCGCCGGCGCTGGAGGGCTTTTGCCAGAGATAGATAGCGATAACTACTAAGGCCAAAACTAAAACTGAAGATATGAGTAAGGGGACCATGTTGGCCACGACAATGGCAGCTAGTTAGCAAACTCAGTTGTCGTCTGCTCTGATATACGTTGCTGCCGGTAGACAGGTTTCAGAAACCGAAAGTTAGCTAGTGTCGCGTTCGATGCTTTGGAGCGCGGGCGCCCTCGCCCGCATTTGTTATGGGAAAGATTGTTTGCGCTACGCGCTCATTGCAGGCGGGGGCGCCTGCGCTCCCTTATCTGCCGCTGATTGCGTTAAAGAACAATGGATACGTGGCCAGCGATTGGCCGCGATACTGCGGACGAAAGCCGAAGAGTATGATGCGCCCTTTGCCGAGCGTGACTTCAACCAGGGCAGCCTTTCCTCTGATCTGCCGGTCGCCAAGCAGCCAGCCTGAGAGGAGTGGATTCTCGTTTGATGGATAACGCGCGATCACGCGAACGCTGGATGCTCGGAGCGCAGACATGTTGTTTCGCGATTCGCGCTGCGCGCTCAATGCGGGCGGGTCGCCTGCGCTCCGAGGCGGGTCGCCCGCGGTCCCTGGAGGGTCGCCCGCGGTCCTTGGAGAAACAACTTCGAAGACTGGGGAGTCTTCTACCCAGGCAATAGTTTCTTTCGGCATTCCCTGGGCAATCGGGTGTGATGTGTCGAGCTCGATGCGCAAAATCGAACCTGGCACAAAGAATTCTTTTTCAGATATGTTGGCGACAACGTCTCTGATGGGAAGCTTGAATTGTTCGATCGCAAAACTCGAAGCGCGATTTAGAAACACTAGTGTGCCTCCTTGCTCGACAAACTCGCGCAACGCTTTCACTCCTGCCGGTCCTATTCCGCCGGTAAGTTCCAGCGGCATCGCACCCGCGCGGTAGCCATTGAGAATCCTAAGCGGTTCCTGATCGGGAACAAGGATTACATCAAACTTTCCCCCGAGATTGCCGGCCTGAATTTCCGCGTCTTGAAGTCTGAGATATGAGAGACAGCGCTTATCTTGATCGAGCGCCCAACGGGTCCAGCCTTCATCGATTTGAGGCGAGTGAGAACGGTAAACGGCGCGCCGCGGCGAATTGGCTGGGCCACAGCCATTGTTTACGTCCGCTCCGGTTAGCGTTCTAGGCTTGCTCAGTTTGAACTGACTGTAAACCGGCGCGACCGGCACATTCATCAGTAGCGGCAACGTATGGGCTGTCACGTCGTATGGCGAAATGGGATGGCCGGTGGCGTCTCGCAAGTTTGGATAGCGCTGCACCTCGAGCAAGGCTTTGGCAAACGCTGCGTATGGTTGGGCCATGCCCACCACCGCGGTGCCTTGCGGATACCTACGCTTATTGACCGTGAACGCGGCTGGGTAATCCACCTACACTCCGCCCCTTTCCAGGATCGCAGTGAGACTCCACATGTTATCGGCAGGTGGAATTACAAGGGCGTGCAGT
>JANLZV010000352.1:0-6156 GCA_031366425.1 Pyrinomonadaceae bacterium
ACTCCGCATCGCCGGCAAAGGATGCGCACCCTACTCACCCTGATTCACAAACAACGCCTGACGAGATGGCCCGCGAACGTCCGGATCTCACCACCGGCGAACTCAAAATGCCCGAAGACGGCTGAAGGCCGCTCGGCCGAAGTTCGCGGCAAATGCTCAAATCGCAAACCCAGCAGGTTGCGCTACTAAGCTCCGCTTTCCATTAACGCAATGAACCGTTGAAAATGATGCGCCGCGTCGTGTGGGCCGGGCGCAGCTTCGGGATGATATTGCACTGAAAAGATTGGCAGCGATTTATGTCGCATGCCTTCCACGCATTGATCGTTGAGGTTTAGGTGAGTAACTTCCACGTCGTCTGGCAAGCTATCGGCCAACACCGCGAAGCCGTGATTGTGTGAAGTGATCTCCACGCCGCCGTGTTCCAGATCTTTCACCGGCTGGTTTCCGCCCCGATGACCAAAGACGAGTTTAAAGGTCTCACCGCCAAACGCCCGGCCAAGTAACTGATGTCCGAAGCAAATCCCAAACGTCGGAATTCGCGATTCGGTGAGCCGCCGAATCTCGGCCACTTCCCTGCTCATTGACGCCGGATCGCCTGGGCCATTGGAAAGAAAAATGCCATCGGGATTAAGCGCGAGTGTTTCAGAGGCTGGTGTGGAAGCGGGAACTACCGTGATTCGACAACCAAGTCGCGCCAGCGCTCGCAACGAGTTTCGCTTAACGCCAAAGTCGTAACAGACTACATGGAAACGCTGATCGCCTTCCGCCGCGACCTCATAACGCTCTTTCGTCGTCACCAACGTGGCCAGTTCGCGATTCTCCATCGAGGGCGAAAGCAGCGCCTTGTTTACCAAACTTGCTTCATCAAGATCGACGGTCGAGATGCAGGCTCGCATCGCTCCCTTGTCGCGGATGTGCCGCACGAGCGCGCGCGTGTCAATGCCTTCGAGCGCTACAATCTTCCCACGTTTCAAGTAATCATCAAGGCTCTCGCGCGAACGCCAATTTGAGGCGACACGGCTTGCCTCACGCACTACAAAACCCTCGACCCAAGGACGATCCGATTCTTCATCTTCCGGATTGACGCCATAATTTCCAATCAGGGGATAGGTCATGCAAACGATCTGCCCAGCGTAGGAAGGATCGGTGAGTACTTCCTGGTAACCAGTCATGGAAGTGTTGAAGACCATTTCCCCGAAGGCTTCGCCGTCCGCTCCCCACGAACGGCCGCGAAAGGTGCGGCCGTCTTCGAGGGCCAGGATTGCGGGTTGAAGATTATTCAGCATCTACGTTTGCATTTTTATTGACTGCTCTTAATAAATTGCTGCGCTTCGTTCAGCCAACGTTTGTCGGCGCGATACTTGTAGGCCGGAGCGGTCTTCACCGCGTCGATACACGCCTGCATTGAACTCGTCGCTTCGCGCCGATGACCCAGACCAGCGTGAGCTCGCCCCAGCAGGTAGAGCGCTTCGGGATCTGACGGACGGTTCTCCAAAAATCGTTCGAGCGTATCGCGGGCGTCTTCAAACTGTCCGGCGGCAATGTAGGTAGCTCCAACCTCGCGCCAGATTTCGTGGAGGCTATGGGTCTGATCGCGCGACACCACTTGTTCAAAATTGGTGATAGCGTCGCCAAACCGTTTCTGCTGGCGAGCAATACGGCCAAGCTGGTAATAGGCGTCGATCTCATCGGCGTCGATTGCAATCGCGCGTTCGAAGCGTTCGCGCGCGGCATCAAATTCGGCACGTTGCTGATGGATTAAGCCGAGGTTGTAATGCGCTGAAGCATCAGCCGGATTAAGCGTGGCCGCTTCCAGGTTTTGTTTGAAAGCAACGCGCGCGCGCTGACCACGCGTGATGTCTGCAAAGTAACCCCGCAGCAAAAAGAAGAGCATCAACAAAAGCAGCGGCGAAGCCAGCAACATGCTGAGAATTGGTTGCAGAACAAAGAATGCGGGAAACGCAACAATCGCCGAAAGCGTGACAACCAGCACGGCTCTGGCCCACGAAACGCCAAAAACAATCTGCAGAGTGGCTGCGGCCCAAACTCCAAAGATCAGCGCCATCACCATCAAAGGCAAGAAACCTGAGAACGCCTGAGCGTTCATCAGAAACGTGATGCGTTGCAGCGCCTCCGGCGACATCTGGTTAGGCTGTTGGATGAAAGCCTGAAAGGTGCTGGCGCCGATCGCCTGCAACACTCCGCTAAGCGTGCCGGCGAGCGTCAGAATCAGCGCGATCAAACTGGCCGCCGCCCAACTATAAAAAAGCGTGGCGGCCACAGTCGAATATTCCTGCTGCATGATCAAGCGAAAACTGCCGCGCCGCTCGCTCAAGTTGAGAATAAATATGGCAAGTGGAGCAAAAACAAGGGCTACAAAAAGCAGGCATCCGGCCGACTGGAAAACTACCAATAGCACCGAAAATGGACGACGCAGACTAACTAGTGCCGGCAGAAACAGTGTGGTCAGCGTGAAGATGAACAGCAGGTGGCAGACCAGCGCCACTAGCGAAGCTGCAGCCAGGCTGGCGCGTTCGCGCACCTCACGCAGGGCGCGCAAAGGCGCGTAAAAAATCATTCCCAGCAGTCGTAACCAATCAAGTGCGTTCAAATCAAAACTCTGCCTTAGTTTAGTTATCTTTCTTCGGAAGGTATTTCCTGAGAGCTTGGGTGATTGCCCAATTGTGGCGGCACTGGTTGCAGATCCTCGTGGTGGATCACGCTGGCTACACTGAGCGGCCAGTATCGAAAGAGGGCTTTGCCATAAACGTATCGCTTCGGCACGAGTCCCCACGCGCGCGAGTCGCTGGAATTATCGCGATTGTCGCCCATCACAAAGTAGTAGCTGGGCCGCACGTAAACCGGGGGCTCGCTGCGCGGCGAGAGCGTTAGCTGGCGATCAAGATACTTCTCGTCCAGATCAGCGCCGTTCACGCGCACCACGCCTTCACGCATTTCCACGGTGTCACCCGGCAAACCGATTACTCGCTTGATATAACTCTTCGAAGGATCGTCTGGGAACCAGAACACTACGATGTCGCCGCGCTCGACCTTTGGGGCCCAGCGATAATCGTCGTAATAGATCAGCTTATTTACGAAGATGCGCTCGCCATCATGAAGGCGCGGCAACATCGAAGTGCCTTCGACTTTTACCGGCTGCACGACAAACACTACGACGAGCACCGCGATCATCAGCGCAAAAATGAGATCTCGCAGCAGCAGCCGACCCTCGGCCCAGAGACTGTGGCGCGAAGCTTCTTCCGGCCGATGAACCTGGATGTCTTTGTCGTCGTCGATCTGAACATCACCAAAAGGTGGTGGACGACGGGTTCGAATACCAAACATTTATTTACTAAGTCCTGACCTTCACGAGACTTTACTGAGCCGGCCGTTTCAAATGACAGCCGCACTGCTTGGCTGGCTAAAGCTTAAACACTGAAACCAATGGAGGTTAGCTTTCGCCTAGTTGCTTGTCAAAGCGAACCCTCACAAAGTGCCCACCGACGTCCGAGAGATGCTTGCATCCAGTTAACGCGCCGGTTCAGGTTTTCCGCTTACCAGCCAGCAATCAACAACTTAAAGACATTCGTCGGCCGTCGGAAATCCCGCAGCAAGGTTGACAGTCTTCGTTACGCATCTCTATCATCCCTTCCTGCACTTCCCGACTCAGAACAATCTTCAATTGAGACGCAACGGAGGCTACTGGTCGTGATCAAATTAGATATCGTTAACCGGGTGGCGGAAAAGACCGGCGTGCCTAAGATGAGAGCCGAGCAAGCAGTGGATGCCCTTTTCCACTCGATGAAGGAAGCGCTCACCCGGGGCGAAAGAATCGAGCTGCGCGGCTTCGGCGTGTTTGTGGTTAAACCTCGAAAGCGTGGCGTCGGCCGCAATCCGCGAACGGGTGAGGAAGTGGCCATCCCCTCGGGCAAGACCATTCGTTTCAAACCCGGTAAAGACTTGCAAGTCAGCGATGATGCGCCGCTCAGCGACAGCGATGACGATGCGGAAGATCTTGATTAGCCGGATCTGATCGAAGTGTATTTATTACTTTGCGAGGCCAGTGTAGAAACCCTTCGGGGTCCACACACTGGCCTCAAGTCTCGAAAAGAGTAGTTTGTGTCTGAATCAGTTCCCGTCTATCAACCGGTGGCCAGACCCGTGCGAGTTTCCAACGCCCGACGCCGCGAAGGACCCACGAAGCGCGAGTGGATCAAGCACTCCGCCTTGCTTCTGATCACTTTCCTTTCGACCACGTTTGCGGGCATCGTCATTGCCGCTCCCAATATCGACGTGGCTGAGCCGGCCCTCTCCGGAGTGTTTAGCTATCTGCTTTACGTGCCGAGTTATTATCTGCAGATTGTCTGGACGCTCGCTGCTTACGCTTTCGCGCATCCAGCGATTCTCGCCGACGGTCTAACTTTTTCGGTCGCGTTGCTAACTATCTTGACGGCCCATGAGATGGGCCACTATCTAGCCTGCCGCTATTACGGAGTCAGTGCGACGCTGCCGTTTTTTATTCCCGCGCCGCCGCTGTTTCTCGCCGGCACATTTGGCGCGTTCATAAAAATGCGATCACCGATTCCGTCGCGACGCGCGCTGTTTGATATTGGACTGGCGGGGCCTTTGGCGGGATTTGTGGCGCTAGTGCCGTTTGCCCTCGCCGGAATTTTCACGCTTCAGACTGCCGGCCAACAAGAGGGCCCGGGTTTTATTTTCAACGATCCATTGCTCTTCCAGATCATCGCGAAATTTACCGGGACCAATCTAACGATCGCCGCCCCGAATCCGTTTTATATGGCTGCATGGATTGGTCTGTTGGTGACGAGTCTGAACCTGATGCCAGTGGGTCAACTCGATGGCGGGCACGGCACGTTTTCAGTCTTTGGGCCACGGGCGCACAAAATCATTGGCCGAGTGGCTTTCGTTGGAGTCGCCTTAATGTCGGTGCTGGGCTTTATCTGGCACGGAAGTCCGAGCGGATTTCTTTATACCGTGCTGCTCGCGGTGATGTTGAAGGTTCGGCATCCTGCGCCGGAACAGATGGAACCGCTGGGAAATGCACGCGTGGTGATCGGCGTCGTTACGCTGATTGTTTTTGCGCTCAGCTTTGTGCCGTTTCCGATCACGTTAACGTAAACAAACGGCGTGAACAACTGCCGTGAACAAGGGCAGTATCCCAACCGTCCGGGAGAGCCCGCAATCCAGTTCGGCTTACGCGCTGGCTTCAGCGGGGGCCGCCGGTAGTAGTCCCTTAATCTCCCTCACAACTTTCGCGACCTCTTCCTGATCAGCCAGCGCAATCATGAAAAACTTATAGCCTTCGTGAAAACAGATCACGCCGTTTGCAAATAGCCACACGCCGCCGAGAAATGGATTTCCACCCACTAGCCAACTGATCGGCGCGCCTGCGATTCCTGCCGGCTGGACGATCTGCGCAAACATCGCCGCGCCCGCCGCACAACTAAACGCGCCGAGCAGCGGCGCGCCGACATACTTCGTCATGTTGCGTTGAAACTCGACTCGCTTGCGTTCGGCCTCGTCCAGCTGACCAGAGGCAATCAGTTCTTCCTGTTTACGTAGATATGAATCAAATCTTTCACTGAGCTTGCGGACTCCAAAAATCGGCAACGCCGAATGGGTGAGCCAATGTGGATGGGCCCCTAACAAAACCGCGTCGAGCCCCGGAAATCCGGCGCCCAAACGCACTCCCAGAACGAGTGAAAACGAAACTGCGGCGGCCTTCCCCGGATTCTCCTTGATCCAGTCGCGGGCTTTCATAATTCCGATCGTGGCGGCGCTGGAGGCCCGCGTCACCTTCGCGCCCGTGTCATAAAACTGGGAAGCGCGGTCGTAATAGCCCTTCGCATCTGCAAACACTTCTCCCGCCTTCTCAGTCGCTTGCTTTCCAGTTTCACCGCCGGCATCGCGAATAACCTGCCCGGCTTTCTTTGCGCCGCGCACTGCTTCACCGGCAACTCGCCGCGCGGTATCGCCAAGGTCGCCGGTCTCCGCCAAACGCTCCGCTTCTTCGCGGACTTTCTGCGCCCCTGAGGTGATCGTCTGCGCGCCTAGTTTTGCCGCTTCGCCGGCCGCGCGCGTGCCTCCATCGACCAGGTCTGAGATCGCAAACTTCTCGTCAAGTTCGCGGGCCTT
>JANLZV010000365.1:0-3983 GCA_031366425.1 Pyrinomonadaceae bacterium
GCAACACCTGGGAATGCCGGCGATGCTGCCGCAGGAAAAGCTGAGAGTAAGGATTTAGCTCTTTGACGAATACTAACAGACTTCTAATGTGTGCGAATCGTGTCCGTCGACTACTCGAATGGAAAAACAATGAGAACGACCACGAGGTCCTAACTGCCATAAGAAGCATTTCAACATGATAGACAGAGTTAGTTATTGGCCTGAGGCCCGCGCTTGGTACTGGGGCGGTTACCGCCCGGCGCACTGTTCCGATGGAAATATGCCCTCAACTGGAAACGACGGTGTCCTTATTAGGCAACACAAGTATGAAAGACTGGTCTCGTCGCCAAAGCGTCGTCCCATGTGTTTTGCGCGAAGCTGGTGGCGAGCGCGCTTGGCATAGAGAGTGCTAGGGCATTGTTTCCAAACACTGCGCGAGGAGGTCGACATGGAGTTCGATTTTAAGGTTCAGGGCCGCGTCATAGAACGCGAAAGCAGGAAACCAATCGCGGGAATCCGCGTTCGCGCGTATGACAAGGATTTCTTCTTTGACGATGTGCTCGGTGACGCCACGACCAACGACCGGGGTGAGTTTTCGATTACTTACTCGAAGAAGGATTTCTCCGAGCTGTTCGAGGCCCAACCTGACCTGTATTTCCTGGTCTTCGATCGCACCGGAGAGCGCGCGATCCACTCAACCGCAGATCGTGTGCTCTGGAACGCGGGCCGCATCGAAACCGTAGAAATTGAGGTGCCGGAGCACAAACTTCCACCAGTGGAAACCCGGGACCTCGGGTTTCTGGATTCTCAGGGCCGGCCCATTACGGCGGTGGAAGCCGGAGACTCGCTGCTCGTCACGCTCAAGAACCTCGCACCCAATCGTTCACATCGCCTGCGATTGCTGGACGAAGATCAACACGAGATCTTGAACGTCTCTCTCGTGGCCAATCGCTTCGGCGTTATCGCTCCGACAGTGCTTTGGCCCGACGTGGGCATTGGAATTCCGGACAAGGGCGGACGCTACGCGTACGAAACTCATGAACAAGCGCTCGAGAACCTCAAAGGCAAAGCATTCACTCTGGAAGTACTAGACGGCAACACGCTACATCAACGAGGCCGGATCGAGATAGCGGAAAGCCTGACAGTGCCGCGACTGTTCCCGACTGCGGCCACCGGACAGCTTAAGCGCGGGCTCTTGTTGCGTGAGGATGATCTCCGCGTTGAGGGACGAAACTTCCCGCCTGGAGCGCTAGTGGATTTATATCTGGTGCACCGAAAGGTGGGTTGGCGAACAGGGGACGCTATCGTTCCCACGCGTCAGGCCGACGGATCCGAGGTCGTGGAGTCTGTGCAACTCAAAGCCGACGCGACGAACTTCTCTGTAGTGCTCTGGCAGAAAGAAGGGTTACTTGCCGGAAGCTACGATATTGTCGCGCGGGTTACGCAGGTTGGTGAGTACCAACGCGAGGAGCGCGTTCTGCGCGAGTCGGACTTCGTCTCTGAGCGCTTCACGACGACAATCGTGATCCGCGACGACATTTACCATTACAAACCAATCAAGCTTGGTTGCGTGATGGCAATGCGAGAAATTGCCGGGAAGATGTTGTGGGGCGTGCCCGAAGAGATTCTGTTTACCAATAACTTCCCTAAAGGCACTGATGTTTGGGCTGCGCTCGATCCTGCCGGCTTGATGCCTGCCGCATTCGGCAAAAAGGTAAGGTACTACGTGGTCGCCCACAAGACTGCGGCGCAATGGGGAATGGACAGCAGTTTGACAGACGTCACCGGAACCGTGACCGAGGTAATCACCTCGCCGAGTTGCGTGAACGCAAATGCCGCGCTGGTTTGGTCGAACCCGATGGTAGCCGGCCAGTACGATCTGGTGGTGGATTTCGGCAACAACAATCCAGACCCCGCCTTGTACGTTTCTGACAGCTCTTTTGATCCGCCGCTCGACATGATCGACGGCTATCTCAACGTGGGCTTTTACGTCACGGACGATCCTTCGCTTCCGGGAACCTACGCGATCGGCAGCACGACTTATAACGATCCCGCGGTGACGATTCCGGCCGTAGGAGTCTGGGGACCGCCGCCGTTGCCCATTCGCGGTAACACAATGAGCGGAACCTTGAGTCTACCGCTTACGGCCGAAGTCCGCTATCCGGCCGATATGGCGGGGGCCAACGTGCCGGTTTCCGCTACCAAACCTAACTACCCGCTGGTTGTGATGATGCACGGCCAGCACACTACCGCCGACCCGAGCTACCAGGGCTACAATTACCTGTTGGATCATCTGGCGAGCCAGGGATTTATTGCCGTGAGCATCGACTGCAATGCGATCAACGCCTTCGGCGGCATGCAGGACACGCGCGGGCACGCTATCCTGGAACACTTGTCGCTGCTTAACTCGAAAAATACGAATCCGGGCTTGTTTCAGTCTAAAATCGACATGACCCGTATCGGCATCATGGGACACTCGCGCGGCGGTGATGGCGTGGTTCAAGCTGAGATTTTCAATCAGAGTCTCGGACTAGGCTGGAATATCCGAGCAATCATGGCGCTCGCGCCCACCGACTTCAGCGCTATAAGCCCCACGCCGCTAGTGCTTTCGACCTCAAAGTTTTTGTGCCTCTACGGCAGCAACGACGGAGATGTCTGGGGCGGCAGCACTCCTTCGACTCAATACACGGGCACCGGTTTTCGATTCTACGATCGCGCTACTATCGAAAAGGCGATGGTGTTCATCTATGGCGCAACCCACAACCGCTTCAATACCGAGTGGGGTACCGAAACCAAGGTCGACGCGTCCTCGCCGAAAGTGCTGTCCTTCACCAATCATCAGAACCTCTTGCGCGGTTACATAACAGCCTTCATGCAATTGCACCTGGAAGGTCGCTCTGAACAGCGCGCTTATTTCACCGGCGAAATCAAGCTATCCCAGGCGTCGTCGGTCGAGGTACACACCCAGTATAGACCGGCAAGCTTTCTTGAGCTCGACAACTTCGAAACTGCACCGGCGCTGAATCAAAACTCGCTGGGAGGTACTGTGAGCTTCGCTAACCTGGACGGAACGCCGGACGAGAACACGCTTGCTGCGCTTGACAATTTTTCGCCGCACCAGACGCGGGCTCTTCGGGTGCGCTGGAACGCAACCACCGCCACGTACCAGAGCCAGATCCCCGCCGGCGGCGAGCGGAACCTCACGGGATGGAACAATCTCAGTTTCCGGGTGACGCAGAAGGTGGGCTCTGCGTCGAATCCCATCGGATTGACACGCGATTTTCGGGTAAGACTAACCACTGCCGGCGGTGGCCCATCGCGCGCTGTCCGCGCCGGCTACTTTGGTGCCATCCCCGCGCCCTACAAACCAGAATACGCCGTCACTTGGGATCCTAACGAAGGTCCCAACACCAAGTCAGCTATGAAGACCATTCGGGTTCCCCTGTACGCTTGGACGATCAAGTGTCTGTCGGTGCCCCAGGTCGACCTGACCAATGTTGAGTCGGTAACATTCGAGTTTGACTACGATCCAACCGGCGAACTCGAAATCGACGACATCGCGTTTACGGAGTGAAGGAGGAAAGACCATGGTCCAAGTCAGAATCAGCCAGGTGTTCGACCCTAAAAAACCATCGGAATGCGCACTAATGCACCTTCACGACTACCAAATGGAAGAAGTGCTGCTGCCGGCCAGTGGCAATCGACAAAGCCGCAAGGCGATCCACTTTTCGATCCGCGGAGAGAACCTCAAAGCAGTGGCCCAGCCTCTCCTCGTTTTAGTCGGCGATGAGCCGCTGCAATTCGTGCGCATCGCGCCCGACGAACGCAGCGTGGACGGAATACTGCTCAGCGAGCCCCCACCGGGCGCGCATGTTGAGGTCCATCTCGGCGATCAAGACGCCGTGCGTCATCCACGGCCGATCAATCTCGCAGAGATGAAACGGCTGGAGTCTGCATAGAGCCTTTTGGTGGAAATACACGACCCTGATGTGTGGGCTTAGCTC
>JANLZV010000366.1:0-7205 GCA_031366425.1 Pyrinomonadaceae bacterium
GCGGGCGAGGGCGCCCGCGGTCCTAACAGCAGTTGACTGTTCCCCGGAAAGTAAACCCGCGAAGCGGGTGAAAGCATAAAGTCTCGCACCCCAGCCGAGCTGCTCGGCCGGGGACCCCAGGAACAGTAAGAAAACAAATCGAGCGCGCGGAGCGCGCGGCATAACAACAGGTCGGCTCGACTGCGATACGCTAAACATGTATCGCTTTCCGGGACGCGAGTAAGTCAGAACCGGGAGCGGTAGCGACCGGGTGCGAGAGTCAACTAATACGATTAGCGAAGATTGTATTTCGCATCCGCTCGCTACCGCTCGCGGTTCTGCAACTACGCTTGCGCCGGCCACTCGCTCCTGCCGTCTGCCGTCCGCCGTCCGCGCTCTGCTCGAGTGTCCGTTTAATTCGCCGGAGTATTTTGCTTGAACGCGATGGTGTGGTTGTCGGCCTTGTTGATGGCGTCGAAGAGTTGTTTGAGTTGGGGATAACCATCGGCCGGGAAGAGCGGCACATTTTCGCCGCCGAAGAAGAAACTGCGATTGTAGATCAGCATCGAAGCGTCCTTGGCCACGCCCATCTTGACCGTGTAGTGGCAAATGTTTCCGGCGTTGATTGGCGCGGGCGAGTCGGGATTGTCGGGCGCGTAGCCTGGCGGCAGCTTGATCGTCACCTTGTCGTCTTCAGACCAACCGTAGTGAAAATAGATCGGATACTTGCGCGTGATCGACGCGAACAAGGCGCCCAGACCCTTTTGAAAAAACGCCGGCTGCAGAAAAAGCCGCTTGCCCGTGCGTTGCGCGTAGCCGGGTACGCGCACGTGATACTTGTAGATAAACGGTTTGGCCGGGTCAGTCACATTCTCAATCGCGATCTTGGTGAGTTCGGCCGAGCTGAGACGGTTTTTCACCGCTTCTTTTAAATTCTCTTCGCGTTGATTTGGTGAGCAGCCAATGTAGACCTGCGCCGCGGTGGCTTTGTAACCGAGCAGGGCGCGGAAGAGACTGTAGTATTCAACTATGGCCCACGACTTCACATTGTCTTCCGGCGGCATCAACGGCTCTTCGCGAAAGGCCGGCATCTTCGTGACCGTGGTAGTGTGAAAACCGTTCTTGTCTTTTTCAAACTCGGGCCGGGCCATGTTGAAAGGGAGCACGTTAAACGACGACAACGAGTTGGAAGGCTTGATGTGATAGATGACAGACTGGATGGGAATCTCGCGCTGGAAGTGCAGCCGGAGATTGTTTGCCGACGCTCCGGAAATCACTTCGCGCCACTTGTACTCGATGATGGCACCGGGCTCGATCGCGGGAAACGCAAAGCTCTTAGTCCTGAGTTTGAGCCCGCTTACTTTGACCACGGTCTTCTCAATCACATCCTCTTTCGCGAGTTCGATGATGGTGCCGTCGGGCTTGATGGTGCGCGCCGCAACGTCCTTGATCTTGGTGCCGTTGATAAACGGGATATCGATCTTGCTCTGTTTCTCCCTCCCGCGCTCGGTGAATATCTTGATGCGAATGTAATGCGAAAGGACGAGATCGTTTTCACCGCCGTCGTCAACCCGAATGTCCCAGAAGATCGCTTCGGCGTCAGCGTCGGGATCCACTAACGGCGTCTTTTGCGCCAGGTCAGACGGATCGAGCGGCCGCCACTCGTCGCCGGCGGCTAATGCAGTTGGGCTACGTACGACGCCGATGGCGACCACGGCCAGGGCCAGCAAGACGACTAGGATTGGAAAAAGGATCAGACGCGGCTTGCGCTGACGGCTGTGGGAGCTTGGGAAGCTTAGAGGTCGGAGCTGCGATTTCATCAGCAATGATCTTTCGTTGTGTGGCGTTGAAAGTCTTGACCGGGCCCGTGGGTCGGGAGCGCGTTCAGATTAACCTGTTTGGCGTTGGGTGAATAGGGTGCAGCAGAGGCCTCTGCTTTCAGGGCTTCTGCTTTGATTGAAGTAGGACACTTGAGATCAAGCAGCCAAACTGACTCGCCTGGATTACACCCGCTGGTCCAGGCATAGAGTCGCCTCGGACGATACAAAAGCCATCCGGCGCGTGTTGCCCGGTAAACTTCATTCCCTCTGGTTCAATCTCTACCGACGATTCTCTAATCCGAAGCGGCGAAGCGAAAGCTGCATCGTCCCAGTGCACGATCAAATCCGGAATTTGCTGAACGAGGGCGGCTGCGGGATTCGCGGCCGTGCGAACCACATTGCGCACTAATGTTTTTCCTTCCGCGCTCGTCAGCGTGCGCAAAAACTGTTCGAGTTCTACGCACAGTTCGTCATATTGTTTCGCCTCGACAATGCCTTCAGCTTCGCGGCCTTTCAGATTTATTCGAATCCATCCGTGCTGATCGGTTGGCAGCGAGAAGGCCCGCGTTTGAGTCCAATCGTAGGCGGGCAGCATAGTCGGCCGCGCGAGTGCTTGCGTGGCGGTCGCCGGAAGAGTCTGGTAATAAAGCTTTTTCAACGGCGCCGGGGCATGGCGTTTGGCCGACGCCAATAACGATCGGGCCCGTCCTCCCCAATTCTGCCCGCGCCAATCGGCAGGGCTCGCAAAACGCTTTTCAACCAATAGCGGAGCGAGGAAATTCGCGATCCCGTGGGCCGGTCGCATCCCATGCAACGAAAAAACCAAGACCTGGGTCTCGTCGGTACACGTCTCAAGCAGCCGGCCAATCTGCCGATCCACTTCACGATAGATATCTCGCAAGCTCGGATCGATCGGTGGAGGGTTGCGAAACTTTTCGTCGGAGTATGCCGCGGACTCGGGTTCCTGCTGGTGCCAAAGGTAGTGCGCCGCGTGATGCACTTCGGTGAAGTTCACGAGGGCAAGGTGGGGCTGCGTTTCAGCAATTAATCGCGCGGCAAGTGTTCCTCGAAGTTCGACCCCACGAAGACAGGCTGACGCCAGCTTAGTGAGATTTTCGCGATCGTGCGGTCCTTCGCTGTCGAGTCGATCAGACGATAACGCGTGCGCGGGCGACCCAGTCACCAGCCTGACGATCTTTTCCGGACCGGCTGATGTGTGACCAGCAATCCGGTCATGAGGTCCCCACTCGGAGACTTCAAAACCTTGGCTGAGACCGACGGTCGGCATGAATGGAAGATCGAAGATGCCAACGATCACGCCGGCGTCAGCCAGTTCCTTCCAGAAAGGGACCAGGCCGCGGCCTTGATAACGGCGCAAGCTCATCGTTTCAGGTTGCCAGCTCCATTCGCCGTAGACACCATGGGCGCTCGGCTCGACGCCGGAGATAAAGGTCGGCCAAACCGCACCGCTGCCAATGTGGGCCGGAGATTTCACCTTCCGCCAATGGCCTTGCGCGAGTAGCGACTTTAGAAACGGCAACTCGTCCTGATCGATCAGGCGGCGGATCAACTCGGGCTCAGCAGCGTCAATCGCGATCGCGAGCACGCGAGGATTGCGAGGATTTTTAGCCTGCGTCACTAAGCAACTCCCGCACATCAATCGCGCGCTTCTCCGTCGCCGAGCGAAGACAGGCCTCGAACGTAGCCACAGTCTGCAGGTTGTCACGGCCGCTGACTTCCGGAGCCACGCCGTGTCGCATCGCTTGTTCGAGTTGGCCCAGAAGAATTTGTTCCTCAGTAGTCTTGCGCGGACCGCGTCTGACTAATCTCGGGAGCTTTCCGCGTTCACACAAGATTAGCCAACGATGAAAGATGTGGAGCGTCGCGAGGTCGCCGACAAAGCGAGCGTAAAACTCCTGGCCGCGCTCGAAGTATTCATGTCCGCTCGACTCGTAGGTGGCCGTGTAGGAAACGCGCGCTTCGTTTGCCATCGTCAGCAAAACCTGTAGCGATGCTCCCGCGGGCAGGGTGCTGCCTGAGGGGGTAAAACTATCGGCCATCACCTCTTTCACATCCACGCCGAGGATGAAACGAACCACGTCGAGATGATGCACACCCATTCCCCAAAGCACGTTGTTTGGAAGCCCAGCCAGCGAGTCCGCCATCTGATGTGGAATACGGTAATACTGCATTACCACCAGGCTCACGTTTCCCAGCCGTCCCTCCTGGATCAGGCGGCGGGCCGTTCTGAAAGAGCGCAGGTAACGATAATTCTGCGCCACCAGGAGAGGTGTGTCAGTGGCTTCCGCGCTGGAAACGAGTGTGGCAGCTTCATCGAGACGGAGGGTAAACGGCTTTTCCACCAGCACCGCAAGCTTGCGGGCGAGCGCTTCCGAGCAAGCACTCACGTGGCGATCAGGAGGAGTTGCGACGATGATTGCCTGACTTGTTGACTGGTCAAGGGCGTCGGCGAGATTGGGGAAACACTGATGGGCTGGAATCTGAAGACGCTCACGCGCGATCTCAAAAACTTTGGGATCGGTTTCAACACAAGCGGCGAGTTCAAATGCCGGCGCGGCCCTAACTTCGCGGACCCAATCCTGCCCGCGGCTGCCCAGTCCAACGATAGCTATCTTGATCGCCATTCGTGAGGTTTCCCGTCTTTCACTCGGAGGCCGGCTAAAAAATCGCGAGCGCGAATCGATGAGCGGAGGAAGAGCCGCAAGCTCGGCGGGTTTACATCTCCCCAGATTGCCGAACCGAGAATCATCAGCGACCTGGGATTCCAGCGCCACGACTTCTGCGCCAACATCGGCCGCAGCAACATCGGCGGGTGTCCCGCCCAGAGCCGCATCGCTCCGAGCATGTAAAAGGCCCCCAGGTCACTCCCGTTTTCCGGGTGGCCCTGATCGACTGCGCGGGCACCATTGAAGAGCGTGGCGTTGCGCGAATGGTAACGATAGCGGTAAAGCGTGTCTGGAAGAGTCACCACCATCCCGCGTTGGGCCATGCGGGAAAACAGATCTTGATCCTCGCCGCCTTCCACTTCGCTCGCGTAGCCACCGACTTCGTCAAAAACACTTCGGCGAAACATGACCGAGCCGTGCGGAAACGGGATGTAGGCTGAACGCCGCAGCAGTCTCCACCGGTCTCGAGGACGCACATCGCGATCGTGCTGGTCGATTCCAACACAAAGCGTTCCTACTACGGCGACGTCCGGACGCTGCGTCATGACTTCCCACTGCCGTTGTAAACGCGCCGGGTGAGAAATATCGTCGGCATCCATGCGCGCGACAATGGCCGAACAAGACTGCGACACTACTGCGTTTGAACTGCCCGACAGACCGAGACACTTGTCGCTGCCGAAGAGTTTAATGCGCTGATCCTTTTGCGCCCATGCGCGCAAGACCTCCGCCGAGCCGTCGGTGGAAGCATCGTCATGAATCACAAACTCGAAGTCAGTAAACGTTTGATCGAGAATGCTGCGGATGCTTTGATCCAGGAAAGGCAGGGCGTTGTGGACCGGCATCACAACGCTAATCAGTGGGGTCCCCATTTGGCTCGTAAGTTTTCCTGCAAAGGTGTCACAGAATCTGGAGGGAAGAGTTTAGCGGCAGGTATCCATGATCGCCAACGGCAAAGAGCGAGCGAGATTGAGTTAACCCTGCACTAGCAGTTTCTCGACGGGCAACATCGCGGGCAAGCCTTTGTGTTGCCAGCAACGCACGGGCGCGTGCACTCGTCGTGAGCAAGGTGTGCCCTTCTTCGTGCGGGCGCCGCAGAGATAGACGTCTGCTTCGACGGTGGGAGGTGAGGGACCTTTTGAGTCCATCAGATTCTGGACAGCCTGAGTAGTGGCTGGTAGTTTGCCAAGATCGGAAAGTGGAGAATCTGATCTTCGTTCGATCGTGAGTGGCGGCGGCGTGGGCCGGCGACTGTGCCCGGCGATGTAGCCGGAAACAATTAACGCGAGCGCGGCGAAGGACGGCGCCGCCAGGCGGGCCTTGCGCAACTTGCGGGCACAGCTATCGCAAAAGCTGCGGCTCGACCAAAGTCGCGGATGCAAACGCAGGATTTTGGTTCCGCATTCGGCGCAGAAGTTTGGCCTGTACATGACGATTCCGGTTCCGCAGCTGTCGGGCATTATCGAGCCCGAAGCAACTCAAATCATGCCGCGTGCGTCCGAAAACAGCTAACCTTCGGCGACAGAACCAAAGCGCACGCGATTGCAAAAAGTCTTGCTTGCCGGGATACTTCATTTTCAAAGGCCAAACCTAGTTTTCGTATGAACCAACTATATTTTCGTAGCGCCGCCGATTGGGCGAAATCCTTTTTTACACTTGTTGTTTTGCTGTTGGTCGCTACCAACGCGGTTTCGATCCGGGCGCAGGATCCGGACGAAGTAGTGCGCACCGATACGGCTCTCGTTCAGTTAAACGTTGGCGTGGTCGACGCTCGTGGCCAGGTGATTCGCTCGCTTTCGCAAAACGATTTCACGGTTTATGAGAATGGAGTCAAACAGCCGATCCTCAACTTCGAACCGACTGAAGCGCCCTTCAGCCTCGTGCTCTTGCTGGATATGTCCGGCTCGACGCTCAGCTTTCGTCCTCAATTGAAACAGGCGGTTGGGCGTTTTCTTGATGCACTTTCGCCTGAAGATCGCGTGGCGGTGGTGCAGTTTAATCGTAAGGTAAAAACGCTGAGCGCGTTTACGAGTGATCGTGCGAAATCAGAATACGCAATTCGCATTGCCGAAGGCGCAGGCGAAACCTACCTCTACGACGCACTCCGCTATGCCATGAAAGAACTCGATAAGGAAGGGAAACGCCGGAAGGCAATCGTACTGCTTAGCGATGGGCTGGATACGGGAATGCGCAATGCTGATCGCGCGACCGCTTCGAAGGCCGACACTGAAGACGCAGCGATCGCTTCGATCGACGCCAAAGGAAGCAGTGAGCTCAACTCCGTTTTGGGCGCCGCTGACAAACAAGGCGTGACCATCTTTCCGCTCGCCTTGCCGTCAGGCGATCCTAAGCGACTGCCTTTGCGGTCTCCGGTGATCACGGCGATTTACACCGCTGCTCGAGTGCGTTTGCAGAGTCTTGCTGATCGTACTGGGGGACGACTAAACGATATCCAGCGACTCGACCAAATGGCGCGCTTGTATGCGCTCGTCGCTGCCGACCTGCGTTCGCTCTATTCGGTCGCCTATCGCGGCGCGCCTGGCCGCGACGGCAAGTGGCGCGAGATCAGAATTGAAGTGGCCCACCCGGAGTTGATTGCGCGGACCCGGCCGGGATACTTCGCCCGCTGACTCCAGTTTCGTGTTTCGAGTTTCAAGTTTTCGAGTTCCAGGTTTGGCTGATCACGGGCCACCGTTGAACTCGAACTTGGAACTTGGAACTT
>JANLZV010000474.1:0-3680 GCA_031366425.1 Pyrinomonadaceae bacterium
CACTGGTTAAATCACCTTCAGTCTTTCGAGTCACAAAATTTTCATTTTCATATCCGCTTGCTAGTTAATTGGTCTTCGACTTCGATGAAGATCCTTTTGTAGTCTTCTTCGCCGTTCTCGCAGCGGGCTCAGGCTTCGACGGACGCGAGGCCTCGGCTGAAGCCGCGACCGCCTTTTGCTGTTCAGCTTGTTCAGGGGCCGGCGTGATCATTTTCGACTGCGGCTCAGGAGCTGAGCCCAAGGCAGCTGAGTGAATCGGTGACGGGTTAAGCAATGCGTCCCAACGATAGCCCGGGGCTTTACGTTTTTCACCCAATCGTTTGAAAACCAGATCCGTGACGGCGTTTGTGATCCAGTTGTGATAAAACTCGCCCACCGAACCCAGCTCAGCATCAGGCGCCGGATTCATGAAATCGATCGCGTACGGGATGCCGTCTTTGATCGCAAATTCCACGGTGTTTAGATCGTAGCCCAGCGCAGTGCAGAGAGTCCGCACGTCTTTTGTCACACGCGCATGAAGCTCCGGCGAAAGATAATCAGGATCATGAATATACTGTTCGCCTGACAGGTAAGGCTTTCTCGGATCGTAGGCCATGATCATGACTTCTTCCTGGCCGACGCAGTAACAGCGAACAAACTGGTCGAAGTCGATCCCCTGTTGGAGGGTCATGCAAAGCGTGCCCGTTTGGTCATACTCCAGCCAGAGCTCCTCGATCGAATTGACCTTCGAAACGTTTTTCCAACCGCCGCCGTCAAAGGGTTTCAAGAATGCCGGCAGCCCGACATAGTCAGTGATTGCCTGCCAGTCGAGCGGAAACTCAAGATTGCGCAAGCTCTCGCTGACGATGCCTTCCATGTAGTCTTTCTGTGGCAGCAGGACAGTTTTCGGAATTGCTACGCCGAGCTTTGTAGCCAGCGAGTAGTTGAAGAATTTGTCGTCGGCTGACCACCAAAACGGATTATTGATGATAATGCAGCCTTCGAGGGCGAGCCGCTTAAGCGTCGCGCGATAGAAAGGAACTTCGTGTGAGATGCGATCGATTACTAAATCATAATGCGGCGGATCGTCGTGCTTGATGCCGCCAAGCTGCATAAACTCAGCAACCACTTCACCTTTTCCCCGTTCGTTAATGCCCTTGATCAGCGCGTCGGGAAACGTTTTTTCGCGTCCCACTAAAATACCTACCCTCTTCATAAATCAACCATCCTTCTTCTAAAATCCGTCAATTAATCAGTCTTTGGCCATTCGCAGTCGCCTGCTCAATTCGGAGTCCTACTGGAAAACTAGCGAGCCTACGATTTAACCTCAAGAGTTGTCAAACCCGCCGCCAGGTGAGCGAATAGGCATCCAATCGGCGCGGAATCCGCATCAATCAAGCTCTATCCCCAAACGGTCTTTAGTCGTCCCTATGTTACAATTCGCGCGCTCGATCGCGGGGCAGCCTGCTTAACATCACCAAGTTTTATTTTGCTCCGAGGAGAACTAATTTCTTGCTTCGCTCATTCATAGCCCCCGCCGTTTTGTGCACAATTGTTCTTGGCGTAAGTTACTCGAACTCAGGATCCGCAATTGCCGTCGAGCAGGCGCAGACGACCGCGACCGCTCAGGCTTCGCCAAGCCCTAAACCTGACAAACCGGTCAAGGCTGATAAGCCGGTTAAGTTTGACCCGAAAAATTTTAACGCCGAACAGGTTGCCGAACTGACCATTTACTCTTACGGATCGCGTCAGGTCCTGGCGCAGATTCGCCGTAACGGTGTGGAGCGCGGTCGCATCACGCGGTTCGCTGCCGATGGCAAGAGCGAAGAGATTTCTTATGAACGGAAGTTTGTGCGCGGCGAGAACATCGAGAAAGACAAGGTTCGACTCGACCAAAAAACGCCTTCGCTAGAATATTCGTTGATCTCCGGGGATGGCCGGCTATGGGGAATCATCAACGGCTCGTCGTTCATCCCCAGGGCCGACGCCGCGAGCACTTTTCGTTCACAACTCCGGCAGAGTATTGATTCGCTGTTGCGCTACAAAGAAAGCGGCTCAACGGTCACCCTGGTTAAGAGAGAAAAACAAAAAGGCGTCGACCTTTACATCCTTGATTTAGTGGACAAGGAAAAGCAGTCCACCCGTTACTTTATCAGCGCGAAGACCTTTCAAGTCCTCTGGCTCGAATATGAAGAGGCCCCGGCCGGGACCTCCGCGCCCCTGAAGTTCACCCGGAAATTTCTCGACTACCGAATCGTTCAAGGCACTCGCGTTCCTTATCGGACTGTGCTGCTGGAAGAAGGCAGGCAGACGCAGGAAACGCGGATTCTCACCATCACTTACGGCGTAAAAATCGACGATTCCGTCTTTAAGAATCCGGAAGCGTAGGCGTGGCTTGATCGCGACCACATCATTCGCCCTTGGGCTCGCAACCGTTCAAAACCTGCCACGTGGGTGTCAATGCTGTTTGCAGCTGTTTTGCCGGCGCTGACTGTCCTGGCTCACCCCTCCAATCCGATTCGCATGGTTTCGGAACCTTCTCCCTCTTCCGGCGTGTATATGCTGCGGACGGTCATCTGTCGGGGTTATAATTAGGTGAACGATCGAATCCGGGACGTCGCAGAGAGAATCTCAAAACCAAAGGAAACTCGTCAGCGCGCGTGAGCCTGCCTGCCCTGATGGATACATTAAGCACGATTGGTGATTTCAGTTTTGCCGCCGCGGTGCGGCCCGAATTAGTTGCGGATCCGGCCACGGACCACGCGCTAATCGAGGCGACCCGGGTAGGCGATGAGGATGCGTTTGCAGAACTCGTCAGCCGCTACCGCAATCAGATCACGAGTTACATCTATCGGATGACGAGTGACTACGATGAGGCCGTGGATTTAGCCCAGGAAACTTTTGTCAGGGTCTATCGCGCGGCGGATCGTTACCAGACGACTTATGCGTTTTCGACTTACATCTACCGGATTGCTACAAACCTTGCAATTAGCGAGCTTCGCAAACGGAAACGCCGGCGGTTGGTCTCCCTGACAGGCTTTTTTCAATCCAAGGATGGGGCGGAACCGCAGGAGTTTAATCCGCCCGACAACCGGCCGCTTCCGGATACTGAGCTGGTGGACTGCGAGCGGCGGAATGCGGTGCAAAGGGCCATCGCCACGCTGCCTGAAAAATATCGGGCGCCGCTGATTTTGAGAGACGTTGAAGGCAAGAGTTATGAAGAGATAGCGCGCATTCTCCAGGCGAGCGAGGGAACTGTGAAATCCCGGATCAGTCGGGCGCGAGGATTTTTACGCGAAAAGATGCGAGCGTATCTTTAAACAGAACGAGGAAGACCATGAAGATGATGGGGAACATTTTGGATTGCCGGTTTATCCGGCGCGAAATTGAAGAAGCTGGACCAGCCGATTCGCTGAGCCTGAACGTCAGCGATCATCTCGACGGGTGTGCCGCCTGCGGAGTGTTTTTTAACGAACAGGTGAAGTTGCGTGAGCTGGTGTCCAGTCTGGGCACGGTTGCCGCTCCAGCGGATTTCGATTTTCGACTGCGAGCGCGGCTGGCCGGCGAAAAGCCGAAGGCGGCCCATTGGTTCATCCCTGGCAACTTGTCACTCGGCTCCAGAGCCGGAGCCTTCGCGAGCCTGGTGTTAGTAATTGGGTTGGCACTCGGTTATGTAGGGTTGAGACCCGGCCCGGACACAC
>JANLZV010000505.1:0-2327 GCA_031366425.1 Pyrinomonadaceae bacterium
GCCGGCGCAACGCTCACCTGGACCGGCTCGTTCGTCGTCCCCGCGGGAGCAACTCGCGACCTGGTTTTCCAGGCAAGTCTGCCCGCCCTTAACGGCACCTACACCAACAGCGCCGTGGCGCACATGAACTCCTATCAGGTCGATACGACCACGAACATGGCTGACAACGCCCCAGCGACAGTGGCGGTGGTTATGAACATTCCGCCTGCTATCGCGCTAGTCAAATCCGTCAGTCCCAGCGGTTCCCAGTCGCCCGGTACAGATCTGGTCTACACAATCAATTTCACCAATTCGGGCGGCAAGCCGGCGACGAATATTGTTCTTACCGATCCGGTTCCGGCGAACACTGACTTCAAAATTGGTTCGATGACGAGCGCCCTGGGCACAACTGGACTAACGGTGGTCTTTGCCTATTCCAACAACGGTGGCACCACTTACACCTACACGCCTGTGAGCGGAGGCGGAGGGGGGCCCGCTGGTTATGATCGGTTGGTCACAAATGTCAGGTGGACCTTTACCGGTAATCTTAGTCAGACGTCTCCAAATAATACCGGCGCTGTGGATTTCTCAGTACGAATCCGATAGCCCGCGTAAGCACTGACTGCATCTGAATCAAAATCCTACTTACTGTTCCGAGCCCTCGTTTTCGACCAGCACTCTTCGATCTACTTCTGTTGGACAAACGTCTTCACAGCTACGCTCTGGCCGTCACTCACGACGGTAATCGTCCCACTAATCCCGGTTGTCAAAACCTGAGCGCCAGCCGCACGCCATCGGGCCACCACATCTTCGTGAGGATGGCCGAACATGGACGTCCGCCCCACTGGAATTATGGCCCAACGCGCGTCAGTGGCTGCGATGAAGTCTGCGCTCGACGAAGTCTTGCTCCCATGGTGCGCTACTTTAACAACGTCAGCGCCGAGGCCTTCGATGCGCTCCGCACCTAATTCAGCCTGCGTTGAACCGTCTGCGGCGGTATGCAGTTGCAATAATGTCTTCTCCGCCGGTGTTTCAATATCCCCCGTCAGCAAAATCAATCGTTCGCCAAACCGCAGCCGTAAAACTACAGAATCGTTGTTCGCTGAGCCGGCCTCATGACTTTCCGTGGACAGGGGCCACAGCACTTCGGCGGTAACGTCTCCAAATCGAAGCACGTCGCCAGCGCCGATTGTTTGAATTGGGGTGTTAGTCGCCAACAGCGAACCAAGAAACTTTGCATACTCGGCATCTTGATCGGGCGTCCGCGCCACGAGCGCAGCACGTACTCGGAAATTTCGCACGACGTCATTTAAGCCATCAATATGATCGGCGTCAGCATGTGTGGCGATTAGATAATCTACGTGGTCCAACCCACGCCACCACAAGTATTCCGAAACCACTGCCTCTCCGATGCTGCGCGAATCGCGTTCAAAGAGTTCTTCGCCACCGGCGGAATCCGCGTCGCCAGGAAATGAGCCGGGCTTTCCTCCACCATCAATCAGCAGGGTGGTGTTGTCAGGCATCGTGACGAAGACGGCGTCGCCCTGGCCAACGTCAAGAAAGTCCACTCGCAACTTTCCAGTCTGCCGCGACTCGCTAAACGGATGAAAAACGATCACGGCGATCGCCAACACCTGGCCCAGCAACGCTATCAAGGCGATTCGCTTCGTACCGGAGAAAAAAGCCAAGGGCCGCGATCTTGTCGCCTCCAATCCCAGCGGTTGCCAACGAGCCAGGAAAACCACGAATGCGATCAATGGAACGTAGTACAAGACGTAAACGGCTGTCCCCCAGCCTGAGTATTCAGGCAGACGAAGCGAGGCCACGCCTATCCGCGCGAAAGGATCCACGCTATGGACCATGAGCCAATTTAACGCGTTGGTAAGGCTGATGACCGGCGCGGCGAAGGCGGAACTAATCTGAGCAAGTAACAGTGCGACTGTTGCTGTAAGTGCAACTCCCGCCATCAATATGCTGACCCCGATGTTCAACACGAACGAAGCGAACGACAGGCGATGAAAATAGACGACCAGCAACGGTAGCAACACAAGTTGTACGCTCGCAGAAACCACTAGCGCGGCAAACATGTATCGCAGCGCACGTTGCAGATGGTAGCGTTCTAAAATTTTTGCGAGCGGGGATTTGAAGAGTGTGCAATGGTAAGTTGTGCGCGTGAGTTCGTGTTGCCATTCGCGCTCGCTCCAAAAAATTATTTCGCAGATCGTTTGCAGCCAGCGCGCCAACTTGGGAGGGTGCGGGGTTTGACGTGTCGGGCGCCACGAACCTGTCGCAGATGCTTTTTGAATGATCGGCCAGGCCACCACGATCATGGCGAGCACGGAAAGAAA
>JANLZV010000534.1:0-7505 GCA_031366425.1 Pyrinomonadaceae bacterium
GTTCGCGGTTGAGAAAATCGAGATAGTGCTCGCGGACGAAGAAGCGCGCGTCAGCATTATCGAGAGGATTTGTCGTTGGCGGCGCGAAATCATTATCGGAAATTGCTACCGTGGCGGTGCCGGTAGCGCCCAATGTAGTACCCACTGGATTGCTCAACGTCAGATTCAATGTTTCCAGGCTTTCCTGGTAAACGTCGTCAATGATGAACACCGGAAAAGTTTTGCTGGATTCACCAATCGCGAAGTTAAGCCGCCCTGCGCTAAAAATATAATCGCCCTTCTGATTCGCACTTGCGTCACCGGTGGTGTAATCAATCGAGGCCGCCGCAGTCGTCAGACCCTCGCGCACAACCGTAACGATTGCAACTCCATCCGACTCGGAAACGCTAAACTGCGAAACCAAAAACTGCACTCGATTCACGTAGACCGCCGTGAGAGTCCGATCGGCATCAATCGTGACGTTGGTTGCGGGATTGGTCGAGTAATCCACTCCATCGCGCTGCCACTTCTGGAAAACGTTTCCTCCCGCGGTTGAGGGCGCGGTTAAGGTCACCACGATGCTTTCATTAAAATTCCGCGTGAACTGTGTGGTCCCATTGGTAAGACCGCCGTTATCGGTCGGGCTGACATTTATATTCAAGCCGCCGTTCGAGCCTGTTGACGCCACTGTTAGCGTTCGCGGAGTTGCATACACGGCCGTCATTGTGTGGTCGACGTCCATGGTCACACTCGTGCTTGGATTCGATGGCACTAAGTCAACTCCATCGCGTTGCCATTTTAAGAAGTTGTTGCCCCCCGCAGTTAATGGCGCGGTCAAATTCACCTGACTCGTTCCATACTTCCGCGTAAACGGGGTCGTGCCGTTCCCACTATTGTTGTTATCAACTGGGCTGAGTGTGATATTCACACCGCTGCCAGGTGCGACCGAGTTAACCGTGAGTGTCTTCCCAGTCAGATAAACCGCCGTCATCGTGTGTGGGGTGGCATCAATCGTGACGTTGATGGCCGGATTCGTGGAATATTCCACTCCATCCTGGTTCCACTTTAGGAAATTGTTCCCGCCGGCGGTTGCCGGCGCAGTCAGATTCACCAGGGTGCCTTCGTTATATGTGCGCGTGAATTGGGTTGAGCCGCCGCTTTGGCTGAAGTTATCGGCCGGAGTCACCGTCACAGCTACGCCAGCAGCGGGATTTGAAGAAGCAACTGTCAGGATGCGCGGCGTGACGTAGACCGCCGTCATCACGTGGTTTTGGTCGACCTTAATAACCGTCGACAAACTACTCCCCGGCAAGTCAATCCCGTCCTTTTGCCACTTCAAGAAATTATTTCCGACTGCGGTTGCCGGGGCTGTCAGCGTCACAAAGGTGTCGGCAACGTAAGTTCTGGCAAACGGCGTCGAGCCATCCCCGGTGCCGCCGAGATCGGCGGGCGTCACCGTAATATTGACCCCACTGGCAGGATTCAAGGAATTGACGGTCAACGTCGGCGTCGTGACATAAAACGCAGTCATCGTCGCATCCGCGCTAATGGTCACGCTGGTGGCTGCGGTGTTCGCGTAATCGACTCCGTTTTTTTGCCACTTCAGAAAATTTCTGCCGGCGAGCAGCGGAGCAGTCAAATTAACGGACGCGCCGTCGTTATAAGTGCGGGTGAACTGGGTCGAGCCGCTCGACTGGCTGAAGTTGTCAGCAGGGCTGACCGTGATGCTTACCCCACTGTTCGGATTCGATGAAGCCACTGTCAACGTTCGCGGCGTGACATAAACCGCAGTCATGGTGTGGTCCACGTCGGTGGTCACACTAGTCGCGAGGGTAGTCGCGAAGTCAACCCCGTCACGCTGCCATTTGACGAAGTTGTTTCCGCCCGCCGTAGCTGGCGCCGTTAGGTTTACTACCGTGTCCTGAAGATATGAGCGGTTAAACTGCGTCGTGCCACTGCTCAAGGAATCATTGTCGGCCGGGGTAACCGTGATCGCGACTCCGCTCGCGGGATTGGTCGACGCCACTGTCAGCAGCCGGCGCGGCGTAAAAATCACTTCCTGCGCGTTGGTCAAACTAATCGCGACCTGTTCAGACGTGTGCGAGGGAATCGCATAAGCCTCAGGCTCGCCGCCGGCGATGCCAACCACGGGAAAGATGTTCGTGTTGCCTGAACCGTAACGCGTGAAGATTTTGCCGTTGGCGCGAAGTTCAACTTCGAAGTTGACCGGAAACTCTGTTGCCGTCGAACCGTCTCCGAAAGTTACGCCCTGCCAACGAAAAATAATGTGGCTCGCGTCTGAGACTACATAAACGTCATCACTGAAATTGCGATCGGTGCGCAGGTCGTCCCAAAGGCCCGAAACCATTTTGTACTTCGCGAGGTTAACGACCGAACTCGGCACGTCGTCAGCATCGCCGTTGGATCGAGTAGGTGGCGTCGAAAAGAAGAGGTTACCGTTGGTGGAAATATTTACGGTGCTGAAGTTTTGCCCGAAGAAATTAAACACGAATGGCAGCGCGTAATTCAGACGTAATTTATCGTCGCCCTTGAGCGTAAGCCCCGTGCCACCAGTAGACAAAGCTGCTGGGCTGCTGAGCGCGGTCACATAGGGATCGCCCAAAGCCGTCGGGACTGAAATTGCCAAAACTGCGGGCGTGCCTTCATTTCCCACGTTGTCAAACTCGCGCAGCGTGATGGTCCCGGCGATGTGGCGGTAAGGCAACTTGATGTCGACCGCTTGCACCGTTCCCGAAGTGGCGGGCAAAACATTTGTGAGCGGGATGACTGCGCTCGTCATCGCGTCGGTAAAGGTTAACTGGTAGAGCGAAGCCTGCCCGGTAGAGCCATCATCACCCGAAGCGGTCCAGCCGAGGTTGATTGAGCGTCCGCTCTGGGTGTTCGCGTGCAGGCCAACCACCGTTCCTGGTGGGGTCACATCGTTTTCCGCGAGCGCCTGAAAACTCTTGAAGACATTCAGGCGGCGTCCGGTGACCGTCTTATTCAACAAAGCCGCTGCTGAATCTCCGTTGTAAATCAGGAGACTCTTCAACTGCTGCACCGTCAGATTTTGATTTTGAGCGAGCAGCAACGCCGCTGATCCCGAAACGTGTGGCGTCGCCATCGACGTGCCGTTTGAGAGAGCGTAGTTGTTTCCTGGCGTGGTGCTGAGAATGCCGGAACCAGGAGCGCCGAGATGAACTGTGCTCACGCCGTAATGCGAATAGCTTGGCAAGCTGTCGGTCGAATCGGTCGCGGCCACGCCGATCACATTGGGTGCCAGGTAGCTGGACGGATAGTGCGCGACGATTTCGTTATTGGGTTGGAGGGTGCTCCCGCCGACATTTCCGGCAGACGCCACAAACAAAATGCCCGAGGAATTTAGTCCATTAATCGCATCAAGAAACGACTGACTAAAACCGCCGCCGCCGTAGCTGTTGTTTACGACGCGAAGATTTGCTCCCTGGGTTTGATTTGAACTTACATAGAGGTCGCGCATTTGCTTGGCGTAGTTGCAGGCGCGAATAGCGTCGGCTGTGCTGCCGGTGCCGCCATCAATAAACTTCAACGACATCAGGCGCACGTTCCAGTTAACGCCCACCACGCCAATTGCGTTGTTCCCGACAGCGCCGATGGTGCCACCTACATGTGTGCCGTGAAAATCGGCCGGGATTGTGCCGGAGTTGTTGGAAAAGTTGTAACCGTTTACGTCGTCGATAAAACCATTGAGATCGTCATCGATGCCATTGCCTGCCGTTTCACCGGGATTGACCCAGATGTTCGCTTGGAGGTCTTCGTGCACTCTGTCGATGCCTTCATCGATGACGCCTACCACTACCGCCGGGCTGCCTTGAGTCGTATCCCAGGCCGATGGCGCGGCAATCTTTGTCAGCCCGTAAAGTTCATTGGAGGTGAAACGCGGATCATTCGGGGTGGCGTCGGTGTGCAAAAGATAGTTCGGTTCGGCATAGACGACGTTGGGTTGATTGCGTAAGGCTTCGATCGCGGCCATCGTGTCTTCGACGGCAACGTGGGCGATCCGGAGTCCTGGAACAATTTCGGAGCCGTCGAAATCCTCGAGACGGAGAGAAATCATCCGGCCATCCGCGCTCATCACAGTCAGTTCTGCCTGACCCTTGCCGCTTGCCAGGCTGGTCTCGCGTCGAGCGGTTTCCTCGCTTCGGTAGCGCACCAGCACTTCGCCTGGAACAAATTCAGGTTTGGAGCTCTTGCTTTCGCCGGAGGGTTGTTGAGGTCCGAGGGTCGCGTTTGAGGTGGGCGGGAGTCCGGCGGCAAAAAGAAATGCAAAGCCGACAAAAAACAGGAACGCCAGCGCCTGCCGCATTCGTCTCGTGTGTCTCCAAATTGGCTGACCGGACATAAGTGCAAAATCTCCCACCGCTTGAAAAAACCCTTATGAATTACTAATTCTGATTGATATATAGGGTGTATTTGGAATCCGAATTCCGGTGTGCAATTACTCGCATGGACGCCAACGGCGAGTGGTGCCTGCTGGAGCGTTTCTTCGAGTCAAAAGTGAAATGGATAACGCCGCGCCAAATATATCCCACTCGGCGGCCAATTTACAGCGCCGGAGCAGGGATTGGCAGCCTCTGCGTTAACCGAGAGTCATGATGCAATGGTTGGCAATGCCAGTTGCACGGTCGAAGGGAGAGCGAATTAAAAAAAGGATACGCGAACGGCGAATGCCGACTCCTCCGCGGCCCCGGGTTTAACGGAAGCGCTGCCCGATTTGCTCGGTGCCGAACGTGCCGATGCCGTTGAGGCGAAAACTGAAGACCATCGGATTTTCGCGGCGCACGCCGAAGTTGAAAGTCGATCGCTGAATCGTCACCGCGCAGCAGTCCCAACTGTAGCCGAGCGTCACGGTGGAGTTAATCAACGACGTGTTTCCCTTGCCTGGCCGGGACTGAAAATCAAAGAAGAAAGATGCGCCGCCGAAGAGTCCGCGATCGCGGTTGCCGAGGAAGATTGAAGGACTCCATTGCGAACCGCGCAAGGTGCCAGGCTCCTTGCCGCGCGCGTCGGCATATTGGGCGAGGCTCGGAACCAGCTCGACGGCACGCGTGTAATAAAAACTTTGGAACGCTTCGACCAGAGCTCGCTTGATGCCAAACGTCGCCGAAAGCGCGCGCACACCGCCGCCGCGGGTATCGAGATCAGTGCGCAAATCTACAAACAGATCCGCGCGCGGCCGATAACGGCCCTCGATATTCAGGGGCGAAAATCGGCGGGGCACGCCGCCAAAACTGAATCCGGAAAGCGTATTGATCGGATAAAACTGATTTCGCCGGCCAGGGATCAAAGCCCCACCGAAAAATCGATCGAAGAAATACTTTCCGCGAACTGTAATAGTGAGCGCTTCATACGGCTGGCTCGAGGTCGGCACTCGCTGCCCGGAACGTGTTTCTTTGGCGGCGGCACTGCTTACGTTTTCCGTGGAACGCCGCGTGAAGAAGCGATTGGTGATCCCAAACTCGATCTCGTTGGTATTCGCGACTGCATCGGTGTTATCGAAACGAATGATCCGATCAAAGTCGTTAATGCCTCCGATACGGCGATAGGTAAGGTAAGGTTCGATCAGGTGACGAAAGAAAAACGCGCCGCCGCGACGATGAAAGTCTTTGGCAAGGGCCGGGGGACGCAGGTCTACTTCAAACTCGCCGTAAACCCGCGACAGATTCCGGCTGACCACTGAGCGATTTGCGCGATCGAGCGAGTTCGAATAAAAGGTCGCGCGCGCGCCGAAGGTGGTGGTTACTGAAATGCCGGAGAAATAGAGCGGGATCTGCACGTGCGGATGAAAGTCGAGGCGCTGCACAATCGAGGGCGTTATGATCGGATCTCGCCCGACCTCGTTTCTGAATGCAGTCAGGTCGTCGACAGTTTCCTTTCGGCTCAACCCGCCGGCGCCCGCTTCGTAGGAAAAGTAGATCGGCAGGTGCTTGAACACATCCAGCGGCGTGGCCCGCTTCTCCATCGTGATACTGGGCAACTCGCGAATGCGCACTCGCGAATTTGGCAACGAGGTGACCTGAGAACGTGCCAGAAAGTCGAAACTGTATTCGTTGTGGTCCTTGTTAACAAAAACCTGGGAACGTTCTTCCGGCGAGATCGCTTGTTGAATACTGTCCGAAAACTGTTGGCGGTAGGCCAGATTCGAGGTCACGTTCACGTCAGCCGCGGCGATGAATCCATTCGGGAAATAATGCACCCCGTCGACGTATAAACTCGATCCACCCTGATCGGGATGATCCGCGTCGACCTTATGGCCCAACACCCGGTCCTTAAAAATGTAGAAGCCGGCATTGAAAAAGGATCGCGAGTTAGCACGCGTGCGCAAGTCGGCGCCCAAGCCAATCCCGCGCTTCGTGTAGATGTCGTTTCGCAGAGTAACGTCAGCCGATCGGCCAAGCACCTGGTAGTAACCGTTTGACTGTCGATAGCCCTTGGTGGCGGAACCGCCGAAGGTAGGGGTTAGGAAACCAGACTGGCGGTCGCGGGCCTTCAACGAGATCGACGCGTAGGGAAGATACAAAATCGGTATGCCCTTCACGCGAAAGTTTGGCGAATAGACTCGTACGCGATCTCCGGTTTTGATCTTCGCGCGTTTCGCGTGAAAGCTCCACTTCGGCACGTCCTCATCGCAAGCAGTGATCTGCGCGTTGGTGGCGATGATCGTATCAAGGCTGATGCGCTCAATCTTATCGGCCGTGAAATAAATCCTCGTGCCATCCTGCGATTGATTCGTGAAACCGGTGGAATTGAGGAAGAAGCCGGTCTTGGTGCGGTAGTTCCATTCAGAGCGCGAACCTGTGATTCGCTGCTGATCACCCTGGTCGAAAACGACGTTGCCTTCGGCGATCACTTTATTGCTGGCTTCGTAGACCGTAACTTTATCGGCCTGGAGCCGGTAGGTGCCTATTCGCGCGTCAACGTTTCCTTCGTAGACGAACACTCGCGCGTTGTCCGGCCCCGTAACCGTTTGCGTTCCTGAATCAACCTTGAATAAGTCGCCAGCGTCCGCGGTCTCACCTTGTTTTACTGGCAAACGCGGTCTGATGGGTTGGTCTTGAGTGAGCGGATTAACGTTGGGGGTGTCGGTCATCGGGTTGGTGACCTTCCGATCGACGGGATTCGTCTGTTGGGCCTGCGCGGTCTGTGAAATCGAACCGAGCACCGCAACTAAGATCGCCAAACTGAGGAATGTGGCCCAACCACGTAAACAGACAGCAACGCGCAAAGACTTTGACAACCTCCACAAACGTAGCGGCGAGCAAACACTGTCGCGAGAACGCGCGCCGAGTTTTTTTTAGAACGAACGCGATGCTAACACGAAAACGAAAATCGGCAGTAGGCACGAGCAGTCGAGTAGTGGGTCAGTTTGATGTCCGATAAGCTTCAGCAGCGTTCGTTCCAAATCGGAGTCCAGATCGTTCTGCATAAAGACGTTGAGAGCTTTAACGACGACCTGTTTGTGCGCCGACTGCGGCGCGGCGACGTTA
>JANLZV010000590.1:0-8002 GCA_031366425.1 Pyrinomonadaceae bacterium
AGGATGCGCCGGCTGAGTGCTCAATTCCCTGGTCCACCGGGAGGATTGAAAGGTAACCGGTGCCCGCGAGCCGGCCATTATCGAAAAGGGATTGCAACGATCGCAAAACTGCGGGTGACCGATCGGAGTAACTCCAAACCCGATCGATAAAATCCGGGCCCGGCAAGTTGATCTGATCTTTGCTGATCGCTTCAGCCTTATGGTCGAGCAGGGTGCGCGCGTTGTCGCCCAGGAGCTCTTCAATGCGATCAAGCGGGGTAGTTCCTCGTTTCAGTTCAGTAGCCACAGTTTCTGTCCTCCTGGGTTGGTTTTAAGCCAATTTCTGATAAATGTCTAAGGAATCGCGGGGATTATAACATAACCGGCTTGCGTTGCATTGGTAGGCACGAATGCAACACTTGTCTAAAATGCCAGAGAGTTTGTAAGTTTTTGCCGGCCAAGAAATCGTCTTGCGTTAGTAACCATCCTGGTCTAGAATTCCGCGCGTTACCTCAGGTAGTTCCGCCGCCATTTGAGTTTGCTGTCGCGGAAGTCAAACGTCGAAAGTCCTTGCAAAATAAATCAAAGAGTTTTACTTAGAGCTTCGGTGTCACTCTTTCCGGCACTCTCGTTTGAAAGGCTTCACAATGAAATCAAGTATCCTATTCCGATCCCCCCGGATGTTCTGGCTTCTGAGAGTGTCTGCGTTGACGCTCGTGGTCGTGGCGGCTTTCACTGTGTTTGGCCAACAGCCAATTACCACCTTCGATCGTGAACGCGGCCAAGTGATCCTGCGCGCGATCAAAGACGATCTCAAAAAGAATTACTACGATCCCAGTTATCATGGCATGGATCTCGATACGAGGTTCAAGACGGCGAGTGAAAAGATCAAGGAAGCTACTTCGGTCAATCAAATCTTTGGCATCATCGCTCAAACCCTGCTTGAGCTTGACGACTCGCACACTTTCTTTCTTCCGCCGGGACGCTCCGCCAGAATTGAATATGGCTGGCGTATGAAGATGGTCGGCGACAAGTGTTACGTTGCGGCGGTTCAACCCGGTAGTGATGCCGAAGCGAAAGGGTTGAAGGAAGGCGATGAGATTTATGCAATTGATGGCTTTGGGCCGACGCGCGAAAACATTTGGAAGATTGAGTACTCTTACTTTGGGCTCCGTCCGCGGGCAGGTATGCATTTATTTGTCATAAAGCCAGACGGAAAGCGAGATGAATTTGACGTGTTGGCAAAAATAACTCCCGGCAAGCGCCTTATGGATCTAACTTTCGCGCAGGGCGGCACAGATACATGGGACCTAATACGCGACGCGGAAAACAACAACCGTCTCAATCGACACCGTTACGTGGAAATGGACAATGCTTTGTTCATTTGGAAAATGCCGGCTTTTAATCTTGAAGAATCTAAGGTCGACGATATGGTCGGGAAATTCAAGAAGAGCCAGGGAGTGGTGCTGGATCTGCGTGGCAATGGGGGAGGCTACGAAACTACTCTACTTCGATTGTTGGGGAATGTTATCGACCATGACGTGAAGTTGGGCGATATAAAACGCCGCAAGGAGAGCAAGCCCATCGTGGCAAAAACACGCAAAGATGTCTTTTCCGGAAAGTTGGTGGTGCTAATCGACAGTGAATCAGGATCAGCTGCAGAATTGTTCGCGCGGATCATACAGATGGAAAAACGAGGCACGGTAATCGGCGATCGTTCCGCGGGGGCGGTGATGAGAGCAATGTTTTATGATCATCAAACCGGCCTTGACGTAATTGTTCCCTACGGCGTGAGCATTACCGATGCCGATATCGTTATGACTGACGGCAAGAGTCTTGAACACGTGGGCGTCATACCGGATGAGTTAAAACTGCCCACCCCCGCCGACATGGCGGCGAAACGTGATCCCGTTCTGAGCTACGCCATATCACTGGTCGGTGGGAAAATCACTCCAGAAAAGGCTGGCGAGCTTTTCCCAGTCGAGTGGCGGAAGTAAGAAATCATCGCTTGTATCAGGTTTTCTGTGGGACGAAGCTAGCGGTGTTTGTGATGAAATAGGTTGGCCATGATTAACTTATGCGCCCAGCATAACGCCGAGTGACTCTTTGGCAAATCGTTTTTGCAGACGGCGCGCCAAAAGCAAGCCCAGTTTCACAACCGCTTTCTGAGGTTGGGAGAAAGCGTAGATGTCGTACCAGACCGAGTCGTCTTCCAACCTTTCAATCATAAAGCGCTCTTCACCGCGCTCGGCGTGATCAGGCAAAGTTCCATAAGCAAAGCCAAACCGTTGCACTGGTCCATCCTCGTCAATCGTATAAACAATGCGGCAAGCATTCAGCGACTAGATGCCGAAGGTATGCGCTTGAACGGCGACGGTCGTCCCCGTTTTCAAAGGGCTGCCTTGGGGGACGACGCTGAGCCAACCAAGTTCGAAGTGCCGCCATTTGCTTAGCGCGGCGCTGGAACTCTTAAAAATATCCTGACCTTCCCCCAGCCGGATGCGATTATGATCAAGGGTGAAACCGCGCGGTGGTGCGGTTCGCGTGGCCCCAACTTCCGAGTATGAAAAGTTCAGTGCTCTCTGCGACTCGAGGAATCGCAAAACAGTTTCGCTGGATGGTTGACGTAGCAGGAACATTCGATTCGGCGCGTGGAGAACTAATCCTTGCCGCCGTCCGGTTTGCCACGGGTAGCGACCGCCCGGGCGCGCGGATGGTGATTGTCATAGGCTGAGCGAAGATGACGATCTGTCATGTGCGTGTAAATCTGGGTGGTGGAAATGTCGCTATGGCCCAGCAGGGCTTGGACTGAACGCGAGTCGGCGCCGTGTTGAAGCAGATGGGTCGCGAAACTGTGGCGCAGCGTGTGTGGCGAAACGCCGGGTAGCCCAATCTGTTCCGCGTATCCCTTGATCATGGACCAGGCGAGCTGCCGCGTGAGCGGCTTCCCGCGCATCAGGAAAAGATTTTGGTAAATCGAGCGGCCGTATCCCGCTCTGACAGATGCATACTGCTGCAGCCAGTGAATGGCGCTCTTGCCCACCGGAACATGACGCTCTTTGCTGCCTTTGCCAAAGCAAGTGACCACGCCGGCATAAACATTCAGATCCGTTTGTTTCATCGAAACGAGTTCAGAAACACGCAAACCGGCGGCGTACATCAACTCCAACATCGCTCGATCTCTGACCCCATTTTCAGTAGAAATATCGGGCGCGGCAAACAGCCGATCAATTTCTTCCTCGGTGAGAAACCTCGGTAGATAGGCAAACTTTTGGGGCGTATCCAGATCTTCAGCCGGATGGTTTTTGATGTGACCGTCGAGCATGAGAAATTTATAAAACCCACGAACTGCGCTGACTGCCCGACCGACGGAAGACGGCGCTAGTCCCTCGCGCGAAAGCTCCGCGATCCACTTTCGTAAATCAGGCCGCTCAAGTTCGGCCGCCGTTTTCTTGACCTTGGTGGCCCATCGATCGAGTCGCGCCAGGTCTCGCGCGTAACTTTCAAGCGTGTTGCGCGACAAACCTTTCTCGACCTGAACGTAGGTGAGATATTCCTTAATTAAGTTGCGTTCTGAAGTCGTCATGAATAGCTGTTGCGCAGGAGCGCCGCCAACAAAGCCATCTTATACGATTTAGATCGGTGAGCGGACACCTTGATGAAGTTAACGGGGTGGAACGGGGAGCTATTCGTAGCGGAGGCATTCAATCGGATCGAGCCGTGATGCCTTGCGCGCGGGCCAAACGCCAAAGAGCAGACCAACACCCATCGAGACAGTCAGGCCTGAAACTACTGCCCAGGTTGGAATCGACGCCGGCAAGTCGGGAATCAACAACATGATGATCCGGCTAATGCCAACGGCGAGGATCACGCCCAAGATTCCGCCGAGAAACGTCAACGTCATCGCCTCGAAGAGAAACTGCCTCACGATATCCCGGCGGCGCGCGCCTATCGCCTTGCGGATGCCAATCTCCTTGGTGCGTTCGGTGACGCTTACCAGCATGATATTCATCACCCCAATGCCGCCGACCAACAATCCGAGGCTGGAGATGGCGATGGCGATCAGCCCGACCATGGCGGTAATGCTGTCAAACTGTTCGATAAACTTGTCGGCGGTCTTGATATCGAAATTGTTGGGGTCGCCAAACTTTACATTGCGACGGCGACGCAGAATTTCTTCCGACTGCTGCAACGCTTCCGTCGTTTGACCGGGCCGAGCTTTGATCACGACCAGCATATAGCCTTTCGCGGGCGCGATTTTTTGCGCAGTGCGAAACGGAATGATCACCGCGTTGTCTTCTTCGTTCTCGCCGAAGAAGCCCGCCTTCCGTTTTTCCAAAACACCTATGACTTCAAAGTTGTAACCGCCCATGCGGACTTGCGTCCCGGCGATTTGGTTCTGGCCAGGAAACAGCGCATCCGCCGCGTTGACTCCAATCACCATCACGTTGGCGCGCTGCTGATCGTCGTTCTCCGTGATGAAGCGCCCTTCTCTAATCGCGATGTTCGTGAGCGCATCGAAGTTTGGCGAAACGCCCTGGGTGTCGCCCCAGCGATAGTTGTGTCCCTGGTAAGTAACGTTATCGTCAAACGGCCCGCCGCTGTAGCCGATGTTTGGAGCCTTGTAGCCTACTGATTCAACCGCGCTCGCCTGAGCCATGATTGCTTCGGCGTCAGCGACTGTTAATGGCTTTCGCGCGCGTTCGGAGCGGTCTTCACCGGTGTGTGGGCCAGTGGACAGATGAAACGCATAGATATTGTTTGTGCCGTATTCCTCAATCATCGTCACGATGTTCTGGCGCAACCCGGTGAGGATTGAAGCAATCGTGATCGCCGTCATCACTCCGATGACGATGCCGAGCACCGTCAGGAAACTCCTGAACTTATGCGAACGCACGCTCTCGAGGGCCATGCCGAGCGTTTCGCCGAGAACAGATTTTGGTAGCCGGAGTTTCATAATTGGTTTAGGCCGCTGAATCTCTAGGTCGCCTGGGTCAGGGCCAGAATCGGATCAAGGCGTGCCGCTTTAAACGCCGGATAGATCCCCGCCACCATGCCAATCACGGTCGAAACGATCAGCGCCAGCAGGATGTATCCGAGAGTGATCGTCATCGTGATTGACGCCAAAGTTGTAATCAAAGTCGTTACGCCCCATGACAAGAAAAGTCCCAGCACCCCGCCAAGGATGCATAAGATCGCCGACTCAATCAGAAACTGCATCAGGATATGCTTCTTCGTGGCGCCGACGGCTTTGCGCAAGCCCACTTCAAACGTCCGCTCCGTCACACTGACCAACATGATATTCATCACTACGATGCCACCCACGAGCAACGTGATCAGCGTAATCGGCACAACCACTAAAGCGATGCTGCCGGTAAACTGATCGATCTGATTGTTCAGCTCCTCCACGTTAACCAGGCCAAAGTCATCTTCTTCGTTCCCGTTCAGCCGGTGCTTGTTTCTCATCGCGACCCGCGCGTCTTCAATCGCAATCTGAAACGTTTCGCGGTTTCGTCCCTTGCCGTGAACTTGCAATCCGTTGCGGCCAAAAATCTGCAGGTGCGTAGTCACCGGAATATAAATTTGCCGATCAAATGAGTCGCCAAAAAACGACCCGCGTTTTTCTTCGACTCCCACTACCCGCATCGGCAGACCTCGGACTTTCAAAACTTTTCCGATCGCCGACCCGTTGGGAAAAAACTTGTCTTTGATGTCGCCGCCCAGCACTACCACAAACGCCGAGCGTTCGACTTCGTCAGGCGCGATGAAGCGGCCTTCCGCTATCGTCTTGTCTTCAATGTCGACCATGTTTGAGGTAACGCCGAAGACGAGCGCGCCGGGAAATTCCACGCCGTCCTGTTTCAGATCTGCTCCGCCCTGTACCCCGGCGCCGACTTCCGCGCACATCTTGCAGTGATCGCGCACCCATTCGTAATCGTCCCAGTTGAGCCTTTTATTTCGACGATTCATTCGCTCAAATTCGTCATCCGAGAGCCGGCCCGTCGAAGCCACGCGCGCGATCATGAAATGGTTACTGCCGAGCACCTTGGCGAGTTTGTCGACCACGTAAGTGTTCAGCCCGCTGATCGAAGCCCCGACGGTCACTACCGACGCAACGCCGATGATGATGCCGATCAGAGTCAGAAAGGCGCGCAGCTTGTGCGCGAAAATTGACTGCAGGGCAATCTTCAGAGCGTCGGTGAAAAACGAAAAAAAGGCTCTCATGATGGAATGTCGGATGCAGACTCGGCGCGTGCAACGGGCTGTACGACGGGACGGCGTGAAAAGTTTAGTTAACTGAAAGGTTGCACTCGGCGGCAGCTGGGCCCGACTCTAATCGGCGGCCAGCCACAACTATTTAACGAAGCGGATCGGGGCTTTATTAACAGGCTAGGCGGGACAGGGGCGAGGCTGCAATGGCGTGGACCAGCCAAATTAGAAAAGGAAAGGAATCGAGCTCAGGAATCCAACGGTCAGGCATAGGTTGCAGTTTTAACAGAAGCCGGCGTCTTGGCGAAACTTTCGCGGCTTTGCGACCTTTGCGGTTTCACTCTCGGCTTAACCGCAAGGACACAAATGTTTTCGCAAAGAACGCACAGCAAACCGCGAGTAATAACCGTTAATCCCTTTTCGTTGACGCGGTGAGTCCTACTTATTAGTCGAGATGCTGGCGGCCAGCACGTCGTTCAAAGCGCAGATGGTCGCGCGCTTGGCGCCCTTCGGCAACTTAAGGTTAGTAATGTCGACCGAAGAATTTCCCACGACCGTGGCGGCGCCGATTCGTTGCCAGCCTTTGCCGAAGTCGATATAGAGCGGTACGCGCATCACAAATTTGTCAGTAACGTTTGACTGCGTCACCTTCCCGGTGAGGCTGCCGTCCGGATTGAACTGGTAGTCAAAACGATAGCTGGGCATTTCCATCCCGTAGACCCATTCGTCGAAAAACCAATCCATCTTCTTGTTGTTATCGATGTCCATCTCTTTGGTGATGTGCTTCTCGACGATCTGCTTCAGATCCTCCGTGGAAATGTCTTTGTTAAAGTGGGTCTGAATCAGATCCTTCATCATCGTAACGAATCGCGCATCACCGCCCTTGCCCGGATCGTACATTAGCATCCGGATCATGTGCAGAATGTAAGCTCCCTTCGGATAGATCATGCGCCGGGCCACGCCGCCCGTCTTGGCATTGTTTAGGCGATAGCCTTGGGTCACCGCCCCCACCATGTAGGGTTTGCGGCCTCGTGTTTGCGGTGAAGACTCGACGATCAACTTGCGTTGCTCTTCCCAGAAATCCACAAACTTGTCGTTGCCGCGCGTAATCTGCACGTAGAGCGAAGCCGAAAATTCAGCGAAGCCCTCGCTCATCCACTGGTCGTGATAACTGTTCCAGCCGATGATGTGACCCCACCACTGGTGAGCGATTTCATGCGGCTCTACATACTTCCAAAAGTTATCCGTGCCTCCGCGGACGCCATATAGTTGGGTGCGCTGGGTGCTATCCATGAAAGCGGTGTAAGGCATGTAGATCAACGTGGGCCATGCCTGGCCGAAGCCTGCGGCCGGCTGTTGCGTCATCGCCATGCGGGTATAGGGAAGTTTTCCGAAGAAGTTGTTGAAGATTCGGGTGGCGTTCTGAGCGTCGGCAATCGCCACGTCAGCCATGCTGGTGGTCGAGATTGAGCCGAGCGTTGTGTTAGTTTTGATTCCCTGAGCTTCAGCTTGTTCAATGCGAAGCTGTAGTTGTCTCAATTCATCGGGAACCTCCGTGTTCGCATAAAACTCGATGTTGTACCCTGTGTCTTTATCCGCTAACTCCTTTTTCTTAAACTTACCGTAATTGAACCCCGCGACTGCCAACTCTGTCGTGCCGCTGGTCCACTTCGCAATCGTGTTATCGCCGTCGCGCGTTTCCGGCCCAGCCAGCGCGCCAGTGCCAACCAAGGTAAGACCTTTGGGAAATCGGTACGTCACGTTAAAAATTGCCCGGTCTCCAAACTGTGTGCCGGCCTGGTTGGGATACCAG
>JANLZV010000622.1:0-2281 GCA_031366425.1 Pyrinomonadaceae bacterium
GCCGGCGATAGTCATGGTGCCGGTTCGCGAAGTGGATCCCGCGTTAGCCGCGACGGAATATCCAACGCTTCCGTTGCCGGTACCGCTGCTGCCCGAAGTGATCGTGATGAAGGTGGCATTGCTCACTGCAGTCCAGTTGCAACCTACACCGGCAGTTACGGTGACGGTGCCAGTCCCCCCGCCGGCCACAACGCTCGAGCTCGTCGGACTGATTGAAAAAGTGCAGGTCCAGCCGCAATCCGACGGCAAGTCTGTCGCCGCGGTATGCGTGGTGCCGTCGTTTCCGACAGCGGAGACGCCCATGCCGTGACGCGCGAAGACCGTCCAGATCGCACAACGGTTGGCGCCGCCGTTCAGATTTTGATCGGCTTGCAGGATGCCGTCGCGCGCATTGAGAAACGACGGACGAGTCGGGGTGAACTTCATTCCGTTAAGCACGATGCTGTTGGTAATGGGGGCCCCGAGCTGGGTCCGAAGGTCCCAAAGCGTCGCAGCCCAAACCTCGCCATCGTTGTGAACTTCACAACCTCCGGCGCAAACATCGGCGTAGGAGTCGTGAACAGCCGCTGACGGGACGGTGTAAGCCGCACGGCGAATGCCGACCGCACTGTTTACGACGTATTCGCCAACCGCACCGTCGCCATTGATCGTAATGGCCCAATAGTCGGACCATCCTTCGCCCATCGCGCCTGACTGCGTGCCACTGAGCCCAGTGCCGCCGTTTCCGATCAGGCGATTTGAAATGCCGTGGCCATACTCGTGAAACACCACGTCCCCATCTACCGAGCTATCGCGATCAGGAGTTGGCGCGGTGAAGAGAAACTGCTGCATCCGCGGTCGTGAACCATCGGGCGGGGTCGCAAAGTTTGCGTTGTTGGTGCCCGATCCGTCCTGAGCTTCGGCGCGCACGGAATCGTTGCCGGTGCCGCCGCGGCCAAAGTTGTTGGTCTGAAAATTTCCCGCCGTTTCGGTGAACCCGAGCTGGTACGAGAAGTCGTGCATGATGTTGTTGAAGTAAAAAAGATTGGTGACGACCGCCGCCTGTTGGGTGCGTGGATCAACTGCGGTGGAAAACGGAAAAGTGAAATCCTGGTTCGCGGCCGAAGCGTGGCCGTTGGACAGACCGGAGCCATTGTTTGCGTCGGGTGCGTTGTCGGCGTTGGTATCGAGATAGCCTTCAACGTTGTTGCCGGTAGTCACTGTCGAAGTTCCCATCCAACCGGCAGCGGTATTGATGGTAGTGTCGCCGACGAAAGAAACGAGCTGGCGCGCGCCTTTGCCTGGGTCTTCGACGTAAACAGTGCCTTGGGCATCAGACACATACAGGTTGCGCCGGAAGAGCAGTTCACCCGTGTGCGCGTCAACCATGATTTCGTACCAGGAATTGGCGCCGACGTCGGCGTAAACGTGCCACGCGAGTCGGGCCGTGTCACCAACTCGCATCACGTTGAGTTCCGACGTGACATCTTCCAAATCTACGCTCACCGGATTGGCGAACCGCGACGATTCGCTCCGAGCCGCGCGTGAGTACGTTTCGACAAACGACGGCGATACCGCGCGACCCGAATATTGAAACGCGCGCGCGATGCCCTGTGCTTCTGATAGCTCTGGTCTTAATGCCACTTGCTGGCCGGTCACCAAAAAACCTTCGCGCACCGAAAGCACTTCGCCATTCTTGTTGACGGCAACCTGAACGCCGCCTTCAAAAACTTTGAAGCCGCCTACGGTCTGAAAGTAGTCAAGAAAAACCGTGCCGCGATCGTTGTCCTCCTTAGTCAGTTCGAGTGCAGCGACGTCGGTGCCATTGAGCGCAAACAGCGAAGGGTGCCGCTTCAGGAAGTTGCGCGCAATGTTGTTGGCGGTGTCAGACTGCGGAGCCGACAACGCGGCCCCGTCGATGAAAAAATTCTTCATCGCGCCCGCTTCGTTTACGGTCGCGCGAAGGCTGCCGGCTTTGTCGCCGCTGATATCCGAGCGAAACGCTTCGACTGCGGAAGCCCGCGATTGAATTGCCGGGTTGCGTTCAGCGACCTGTTTAGCTGACGTGGAAGTTATATCTTCGTCCGCGAATTCGCCTTTACCCACCAGCCGGATGTCGAAGTCGGGATATTTCGAAGTTGGTAACTGAATTTTTTTTGAACTGTGTTCCTGCTGCGGTGTGTTGGCCGCGTCAGACCTAAAGAAAGGAAAACTCGAACCTACTGCGAGGATGATTCCCAGCAGTCCGACGAACAATCGTTTACGCATTATCATTGCCTCCATTTGGGTTGAGGTAAGGCAC
>JANLZV010000539.1:0-2459 GCA_031366425.1 Pyrinomonadaceae bacterium
ATGGCGCGCAGCAATGGGGCCAGCGTTTTCTCTATGATGAGTTAGGACGTCTTTCCACCGCCGCCGAATACCAGCAGGGCAACAACAGCAACAAAACGTGGCAAGTGCAATATACCTATGATCGCTGGGGTAATCGTTTCCAATCCGGCAGCGGGAATTCGGGTGTTAATTACACGGCAGTAACCACGGGCGATATAAATGCCGGAACCAATCGCTTCATCGCGACCGGCTCGACTGCCACCACCTATGACGCCGTCGGCAATATCACGACCGACACCAAGTTTCGCGGGATGAATTACAGCTACGATGCCAATGGCCGAACTACTTTTGCGGAGCACACGGACCATACCAGTCAGCAAACTTCCGTTTACGATTGCGGCGGTCAGCGCGTACAGACGACAGCGAGCGGTGTCACGCGCACCATGGTCTATGACATCTTCGGGCAACAAGTGGCTGACTACAACGGCACGACGTTGGAAAGAGAGAACATCTATCGCGGCGGACAATTGTTGAGTGTGATAGAGACGCCAACCGCAGCCGCGCCGTCGGGACTGGCAGCAACGCCCAGTAACGGTGGAGCGAATGTGGCGTTGACATGGTCGGCAGCAGCGGGAGCGACCAAATATCGGGTAGAGCGCAAAGGAGCGGGCGGCACTTTCGTTCTGACCGCCACCACTACTTCTACAAGTCTTACCGACACGGGCGTGACCGCCGGCAGCGCCTATCTCTATCGCGTGTGCGCAGCGGACGGGCAAAGCAATTGCACCTCCAATTACAGCAACCTCGCGCTTGGGGCAGCGATCAGTTTCCTTACGGACCCGACTATTACAGGCATTGTTGACGACCCCTCGGGTTTAAGCGTGACGACAGTCAAGGCAGCGCACATCACGGAGTTGAGAACTGCGGTAAATGCGGTGCGGAGTCTCGCTGGTCTGCCGGCTGCCAGTTGGACTTATCCAAACCTCGCGATCGGCGATGCAATCCACGCTGAAGATGTAAGAGATCTGCGAACAAAGCTTGACGAGGCGCTGGTGGCACTCGCTATTCAGACTTCGAGCTACACAGATCCGACCCTGGCTGGTGCGCCCAACGGGACAACGATCAAGAAGGCGCATATAGCGGAGCCGCGCCAGCGCGCGACGAGTGGGAGCGGAACCCAAGGCAGCGGCGGCGGTGGTGGAGTAATGTATGTCTTGTCAGACGTGCAAGGCTCCAGCCGGGCGGTGATGAATAACAACGGAGTCGGCACGAGCACTGTTGCCGCGCGGCATGACTATCTGCCGTTTGGGGAAGAGATCGGTTCCGGCATGCGTCGGGCAATCCGGGAGGCGCAGCGTCAGGCGCGCTTGTGGGAGGCACAATCAGCTACTCAGGCAAAGTAATAGCCGAGGGTGGCTTTAACTTGCTGAAAGGGAAAATTTTTGAGGTCCCTAAAAAGCTTAGAGAACAGGAAGCGGGCGACAACAAAGCATGTGAGGAAAAAGCTTGGGCTGCTGTGGGCTTATCATTGGCGGGTCACTGATCGAAGGATTGCGCTCGATATGAAGAGAGCGATCGGAAGAGGGGTTCTACTTATATGGACTGCCGGACTGATTGCGTGCGGCCCCCATCCCAATACCCTGACCTTTCTTGACCACCAGAATGCGGGCGACAAAGCCTTCATCCGAGGAGACTACGCGGAGGCTGACAATCACTACAGACTAGCGTTGGCCGAAGCCGAGAAGGGTGGCAAAAAGACTCCTCTGGTTCAGGTGGCTCTTGCCTCATTAGGCACGAATTATTTGGCGTGGGGAAAGTACGACCAAGCAGAGTCTGCCTACAAGCGACAAGTCGCCGTTGCAGAGAAAGTATACGGGCCGGATAGTTCCGGTATGTTGTCTCCACTGCTTGATATCACCTGGCTTTTCTTAAAACAAAATCGCGTTCTTGAGGCGGAAGCCTGTAACCAGAGAGCTCAGGGCATCATTAGTAAACTGAAGGAGGGTGAACGCAAGGAGGCAGTGGCTGAGATCGAAGGCCAGAGAAGGAGAATTGAGCAAATCAAGAATCAATCGTCAATGAAGCCCCAACGTTTTTGAGAAAACCCGGATCGCAGCTTCACTTGTCGGCTTGCCTCGATTGGATTAACAAACCATAATATGGCGTCAAGATTACGTTAATCCGTAAGCGAGCATTAGGCTCGCTTTTGTATTTGCTCCGGAGTTGAGTGTAGTGAACCGTAATCCATCGCCCCAATGTTCTCGTCAGTTTCGTCGAGTTCTACTTGTCTTCGCGTTTCTCGCAACGTTTTCAGTTCTAATTAAGGGCCAGGTTCCGGCAGAGCCAGCCAAAACTACGACAGATAAGCCAGCTGATACCAACCCGACTTCTCCAGACGCCGCGCAGCCCGCGACCGATTCGGCGAAGACCAATGATGACGCCTTCAAGGCTGCTGAAAGTTTGCATGATCGGATCGAACG
>JANLZV010000648.1:0-7663 GCA_031366425.1 Pyrinomonadaceae bacterium
AACCAGTTGAGCCGCGCGTGATCTTTGTTTCCCATCTTCTTCACTTGCTGGAAGACGTCTTTCTCTTTCGGCGAAAGCGGCTTTAGCGTTCCATCGCCGTCATGAATCACACCAACGGTGGTGGAAAATTTCAACTCAACCGCACGCCTCGCGACGGAGAGCGCGTCGTCAGGATTCTTGATCCCGCCGCCGATCACGGAATTGATGTTCACATGGAAGTCGGCGAATTCCGCCAGGTAGCGCAGTTTTTTATCGAGCACACGCAGACTCTTGCGCGAGATCTCGTCGGGTTCGACGTTATCGATGCTGATCTGCAACGCATCGAGACCGGCGACGTTTAGCCGCTTAATGCGATCGGGCGTGAAGTAGTAGCCGTTTGATATGAGGCCGGCGATCATGCCGCGGACCCGTATATGATGAATGATCTCGTCGATTTCCGGATGCATCATTGGTTCGCCGCCGGAAATGGTGACGATTGAGGTACCGAGGTCCGCCAGCTTATCGAGCCGTGCCTTGATCTGTTCGATCGGCACCGGTGTCGACGTGTGATCATATTCGTTGCAATAACCGCAGGCCAGATTGCAACGACGCATGGGAATCAGATGCGCAAGCACGGGATGTCCAGTGGAAAGCAAGGCTCGGCTAATGAAGCCAGCCTGACGGAGTTTGAACTTAATGAATTTGCTTTTCCGCATGTTCCCTGGAGGTTTGAGACTAAAACAGATCCTGCCGGACTAACCCTGGTTCGCCTTACCTCGCCGTGCCTCGAAGGATAGGCGACCGTGGCCCGCAACGCAAATGTCGATAGAATAAGAGTCTGTGGGAAATAGAAAGGGGCTCTGGTCTGCTGACCTCAGAGCCCCTAAGGCTTAGTTTTCTAACCCGCGGTTAACCCTTGATGATCTTCACATTCGAATCAAGCTTGACGCTAAATTCATCCGAAGACAATCTCACATTCCGTTCCACACTGGTCAGACGCATCGTGGTCGCATCGCCATTCTTCTCGACGACTTTGGTCTGCACCGGCATGCCGGCCGAGTCAACCCAAATTTCCGCGTATTTGAAACTGGCGCCACTCTTCGGAACCAGCGTCAGATGAATGGTGCTCACACCACCCCAGAGAGTTTCCTCGCGCACGTCCTGCACGGGCTGAAATCGCGCTTCGAGTTGCTGCCGCGAAAGGTACAACAAGTCCATCATTCCGCCAGTGCTGCTCTTGACCTGTTTCGATTTCGAGCTACCCGTGTAGGCCACGCCCAGACGCGGTTTGAATAATGTGTACTTGCCATTTGAAACCGCCAGAATCTCGGTCTGCGGAGATTTCCAATCGATTCTCACGGACGCGTCTCGACCACCAGACGGCATGTACAAAATTACGCCTTGATATTTATCGGCGTCGCGCAGCTGCGCGTTATATTTTTCCATCGAAAGGCCGGCCTTGAGCGACTTCAGCGAACTTCGATTACGCTCCATTCGATTCAAGACCGCACTCACCAATCCGGCGCTCTGCGCCGAGGTGGTGGTGGGGGACACCGCCATGAGGCTGCCGGCAACAATCGCCAACAACAAACTTAGGGGGATCAATCTCTTCATAAACTACTCCTCTAATAACTGCAATCAATGCAAAAAATTTACGTAAATTCGTATCAGGACTTGCCCAAAACTTCGCAATTATAGGGGAAGCCTAACGTATGTCAACCTCGTATGCTCGCATCCGGCCATCGGGGCCAACCACTTTCCGAACATTTAACACTTGCGCGTTCGGCCGTCCGGTAATCGTCCGTACCACCTCTGCGACTTTGGCCTTATCCTGCGTGTTTTCAATAAGTTCCGGGGCAACCATCACTGTCTGCGCAGTGGGGCTTTGATGCGTCATGGCGCTACCCAGTTCGCTGTTTTCGAACCAGCTTTTCGGAGCCCCAAATATGAATATAAGGATGACGACGCACAGGACATCCCACTGCCAGGTGTTTCTGGGGTAATTCCAAAAAAAGAGCTTTCTGAGTCCGCTCAACAAAATGTCTTCTCGATTTCCGACTTGCTCGGCAAGAACTTAGCAACCACGAGGCCAACGCGCAAGGTATTCTAGCTGGGGAAAAATCACCTGTAAATTAACTATTCAACAAGTCAGAGTTGAATATTGGTCGTCGGTTCGACGATGTGACCGTCGCGCATTTGTATTATTCGTCGGCACATTGCTGCGGCTTCCGGATTGTGAGTGATCATCACGATGGTCTGATTGAAGCGATAGTTGAGCTCCTGAAACATGTTGAGCACGAGGGCGGAGTTTTCCGTATCGAGATTCCCGGTCGGCTCATCAGCCAGCACAATCGCCGGTCTGGTGACTACTGCCCGCGCGAGCGCGACTCGTTGCTGTTCACCGCCGGAAAGTTCCAGCGGCTTGTGTTGCAGTTTTCCTTCGAGACCCAGTAAACGCAAAACTTCGCGCCGGCGCTGCGGGTCGTCGCCGCCATTGCCGTGAATACGTTCCGCCAGTCTCAGATTTCCTTCGGCAGTCAGCGTGGGAAACAAATTGAAGCGTTGAAAGATGAAACCAATTTTCCGGCGTCGAATGTCAGTGCGCTTCGAGTCGGAAGCTGCGGTAAGATCTTCGTCATCGATTACGATCCGACCGCTGGTCGGAGTCAACAGTCCACCCATCAGATGGAGCATCGTCGACTTGCCACAGCCCGAAGGTCCCATGATCGCCAGGAACTCTCCTTCCTGTACTTCAAGTGAGACTCCTCGTAGCGCCGGCACATCCACTTTGCCAACCCGATATGTCTTTACCAGATTCTCCGCTTTTAGAATTGTTCTCATCGAAAGTTAATTCAGCGCCATGCGCCGGTGCGGTCAGCCTGACGCTCGCGTAAATTCGCGAACGCTGATGTTAATACAGGCTGAGGTTTAATAGCTAACGCGCGGGATTACTTAGGAACAGCGTTCTTTTTGCGGAGGCGCTCATCGAGATCCACTTCGGGGAGTCCACCCTTGTTTTCCAGAACAAAGGCTTCCGGCCTGAATTCCTTATCCACTCCGACTGTGGCCGGAAGTTGATAAGCGATCGTCAATTTGTATTGATCGTGAGGGCGAGTGATTTCTATGCGTGCAGGCAGGCGATATTTTCCAGCTTCGCCGAAAGCGGTTTCGCTTGAATAAGACACATCGGTAATCAGAAGGCCCTGATCGTCGAAAAACTGGACGCGCGCGAGGCGAATACCCTTGACGCGGTCAAACCAGAAACGGCGCACGAGCCGCGCTTCCCCTGAACTTGGCTGCGTGAATTCTTCAAGTAGGTAATAGCCACGCACCACGCGGGTATTCTTTTTTGCTTGCAGGGTCGCGTCGATCTCATCCTGGAAGAATTCGCTTTGCACGTAGACGAACCGCGGATCACCAGCGGGTTGAATCATCAACGCGTCCGTCAGATGCTGCGGGCGAAGATTCGAAAGCGCACTGACTGTTTCTTTCTCGTTTCTTTGATCCGCCTTCTTCGGCGTGCTGGTGGGACCAGAAGCCGCTGCCTCATCAAGTTTAGGGTAGATCGCGTTGTTGGTTCCCTTAACGAAGCGCTTGTATTTCTCATCGCCGCGCAAAACGGCGACGCGAAAACTCTGTCCGTCAGAACTCATTTGCGCGATGTCCACAAAAGAAAACTGAATGCCTAGATAAATATTCCCCGGACGCTGCAACACTAGCGTGCCTTCGGTCTGGCGGTATTTCTCGACTATGCCTGAGTCAGCAAACGACGTGTCCTCAAATTGAATATCAATCTTTCCCTGAATCGATCGCACCGTGGTCAGTCGATTGATCTCGCTCAGCAGCAGAGCCCTGTTTGCGTCAGCCAGCGGCTTGAGCAACTGCGGGACCTTGACCTTCTTGGACTTCACAAACACGCCGCACGCACTTGTGACGCACAAACTCGAAATGACTAGTAAGAGAAGGATTGGACGCGACAACCGGCTGGTTAAGAGTGGATCAGGCATCAAATGGGGGTTCTCGAAGATAACACACGTTTTAAAATCAAAGGCTCTCTGATAACTGCGCGCGAGGCTAACAAAGACGTTTTTGCTTGTCAACGCGCGCTTTTTGGCAGTTACTCACCGCTAATCCAGCTCAAGAGGCGGTTTGCCGAACCGTTCCCGTAACTTATTGATCGCACTGAAGACTTTAGGCCGCTTCAACAGTTTCAGTTCCAGATTCCGTCTACCCGGAAAATCCAGCAGCATTATCCCCAGCAAGATCGTTAGGATTCCCTGACCAGGCACTCCCGGCAGCGACAATACGATCCCAACTAAGACGAGCAACACTCCCAGACCGTTCTTAAGAATTACGCCCAGCATTCGAACCGCCTGAGAACGGTCCTTCCAAAAGTCTCGTGAGTGGCCCGCCTGAAAGTAAGTAGCGGGAATTTTTACGAGGACGACTGAAACGATCGCCAGGTTCACGCTAAATGTGATCAGGAATAGCACCACACCCACCAGCACGCTGCGAAGCGTGATGAGTCCGACAGCGACTTCCAACATGTCTTCGCGAAGAATCATTCAGGACCTCGCAGCAGTCGACGCTCGATTCCATTTAACGAGAGCTTGCTGCGTACTTCCAGGAGCGACGCCAAGATTTCCGCCACCACTTCCCTCGCCACAGCCGGAAGTTGGAAATCTGCGTTGTCGGCCACTTCCCAAAACTCGTCCAGCCCTCTCGCACCCGCACGCTCGAGCGCATACGCCTGAATCAGCAGGTCGATTACGTCAGCGGCCTTCACCAATTTGGCTTCCAAACTTCGGCGTTGCTCGTAATCTTCGTTGAGTGCCTGATAATCCTCGGGCCTACCAACACCAGCGATGATATCCGCGAAGGCCCGCGTCTCGGCGCTCCTTCTTGCCTCAGCGCCGAAATAGCCGGACGCAGTGCGCGGCAGATCTCCCACCCGCGTTTCAGGCCAATCGTGCAGCAGCGCCATTCGCAGCACGCGCTCGCAGTTAACGCTCAGCCCGCGCGCGGCAATCTCATCCGCCAGCAACATTGCCGTGGCGCAAACTCCGAATGAATGCGCGGCGACCGATTCAGTGCCGTTCGGCAGGCCTCGCAGCGTCCAACCGGTGCGTTCCAGACGTTTCAGACGTTGCAACTCAATCAGAGTTTCGAGCACGATCAGTTTCCTCGTCGCTACTCTAACGCGCCCGCTGCAAGTCAACAAACACGTGCGCCTCAACGTAAGCGAAGGTAACGCGAACTCAGTTTGCAAACACCCTGCGTTCTCTAGGCAAAAATAATAACGGCGGCGCGATCACTCGCGTCGCCGTTGACTGCGACCACTTTGTTGCCGGACCGCCTACCGGCTCTTCGAAGTTCCAGCGCTTGCTGATTGTGTCAGCACCAGGTTGAAACTGGTGCCCTTGTCCAAACGCAAGTTGCCGCCTTGCAACGACAGCACTGAACTGCCTTCCACCGACGTTGAACTCGATTCGGAGATTTGAATCCGGCCAAGTGTGCTGCCGAGGCCCGAAGCCGTGTTGCCCACCGCGTTGGTCGTTGAATTTACCGTCGAGCCCACTGCTGAAGTGGTCCCGCCAACCACGTCGCCGACAGTTGACGTGGTTGAGCCCAGCACGCCGCCCGAGCCTCCCAGCAACCCACCGCCACCGCCGGACGAAGCGCGGCCTGAACTACTCGCGCGCGCTGATCCACTAGCGCTCGTGCCAAAAACATCTTCATCGTTGCGTCGGACATTAGCGCTACCACTTGCCAGCGAACTGATCGTTGCCGAAATCGGAACTGCCAATGAGCCCTGCTCGAGTCGATCGAACAGAATGCCGACCCTCGATTGACTTTCACCCTTGCCCTTCTGCGCCACTTCAGTCACGTGGCCAATCAGCTTTGAACCCTTTGTGACTACCGTGCGACCGCCAGACTTGATTGCCTGCGTGGTTTTGAGCACGACCTGATCACCGACTTTGGCTTTGCGCACGTCAATCGTGTTTTGCAGTTCACCGGTCAAGCGCGTTCCAGATTCAAGCTTCAGACCTTGAGCGCCTCGATTAACGCTCGTCGAGGTTTGACTAGTGGCGTCGCCAGTAGCGCGTGAGTCAGCCTGCTGGGCGCTTGCTGCCAGGGCGCAGCCGACCGACAGGCCAATTGCTAAAATAGTTCTCTTCATGAGTTCACCTCTTATTTTTGAGCGCGCTGCGCTCAGCGCGCTGTGATTCAGATCGGTTAGTAAGATTGTCCCCACTCTGATCGAGTGCGTCTTCCATCTGCTGGGTTCAGGATGAATAAATGTTAAGAGGCGTTGCCGTTAGCAAGGCAATGGCGGCGTTGCAAATTCATTGCAAATGGAAATCACGGATTGAGGAATTCGCGAGGGGCTTGGCGCAAATAGCTGGTGGGGGATTAGTTAACAGAAATTTCAGCAGCCGGCGTGCTGGCAATTACAACCTATCTCAGTGACGTGCGACTTTTCCGCCTCCTTGCAGTATTCACTGCAGTACTTGCTGTCTTTTTCCGGCGCACAATCGCAAGCGGGATGCGCGCATTTGTTGGCTTGGTCGGTCATAAAACTACCCTGCTTTCTCAATCATTCGGATTGCTTTGAACAAAAATTTAATTCTGCGGAGCTTCACGCACAAGTATGGTGCGTCGCGAATCTCCTACGGTTAACACCATTGGTTTATCCAGTTGAATTGGATGCTCTTCGCCGTCTACGCTGATTACTAAATTCTGGTTGGAACCATTTGGAGCGACACCCGGAGCAGCCCCAGCCGCGATGCTGTTCGGAGAAACGCGGGCGACCAAATTGGTAGCGAGGATGCGCCAATTGGCCGGCGCACAACGAATGCGAATACCCGGCGTGTCGGTCTCGAAGGATTCATTGACCGCCAGGCCGTCAGCTTTGAAGAGTCCCTCGCCGCAACGCACACCCGCCGCATCGTAGAAAGTGACCAACCCTGAAACGTAGGCGTAAGAGACGCTGCTCGCGTTCCTCACCACCATCCGGATGTTGGTGACCGGGGAATCCGCTGCGCCATTGATCGTCGTAGTCTTCAAGGTACCTTCCAGAGCCGAGGCACCCGATCCATCAAGGGCGACTGCTACCTGCGACAAAGGCATCGCCTTTTCGCGTAAATTGGACGGCGTTTGAGCTGCCACGCATAACGACCCTGCCAGGATCAGTGTGCCCGCGAGAAGAGTTCTCATAACCACGAGTCTCCTTGATTTTTGGACTGCAGATGTTGGGTTTAGATTCTAATGCCGCGATACACTCTCAATCAATCCGTAAGCGGAAGCCCGGGGCCATCAAGAGCACTGTCGAAAACCATGAAGCACTAGACGCGAGCTTCCAGCAGCCGCGGCAAGACTGCAGCTCCACGCGGCAGAATGAATCCTTCCGCATCGATACCAGCTTGTTCGAGTGCATCGGTTAACGAAGTTGCCGGAAACATCCGCATCTGTCGAACGTCTTCGGCCGGCAATTCCGAAATCAAGAAAACGCGAAAACGTTCCGTCTTCGTCAGCAACGACCACGCCGTCTGTCCGTTCACTTCGTATCCTTCGCGCAATCGGTTCGCCAGCGTGCTCGAATTATTCTCATCAAACCACTTCAGGAAATCTGGCCGGCCCAAACCGTCGCGGCATTCCGCCAGCAGAATGATCGTGCCGCCCT
>JANLZV010000649.1:0-5108 GCA_031366425.1 Pyrinomonadaceae bacterium
ATGAAGCAAATGACACCGGCCGCAGTGCACTGACATCTCTGACCGGACTTATACGGAAAGAAACCATGACATCAAAGGCCCGCGGCCCAATAAGACGAACCTTGTGCAGCAGTTAAATGGCGTGCCAAAAAACTAGATTAACAACACAGATTTACACCACTACCCTCAGCGTTGAGGCGGTGTGTGGAGTGGAAATGCGGAGCACTAGCCCGACCGGCAAGGAGGACAGTTGCGCGTCAGCCCGCTGCCCCGGCTTCAGCCAGGTCGACAATCGGATTGGGCCGCTTCCCAAAGCCAAACCAGCGCCGAATTGAGTCGACGAGGATAATAACAGCGGCCGTCATGATGATGGCGGTGAGAGCGACGTTGATGTAGCCCTGCATAGACGTTTCCGGTTTTTGCGCGAGCGGCCAAAAGATATCGGTGATGGATTTCCACCCGGCAACCAGCGTCGTCGTTCCGACGAAACTCAGCGGGAGAATTGTTACCCAACTGTATTTCGCTTTGCCGGAGTTGATAATCATGGTGGTGGCGACGCAAAGCGCCACGGCCGCCAACAATTGGTTGGCGATGCCGAACATCGGCCAGATAGTCGAAATCGAACCGGACCAGATGAAGGCGGCCCACGCCGCCACCACGAGCGCTGAGGTCAAGATCGATCCCGGCAGCCAATTCGGTTCCTCGAGTCGCTTATAAAATCGTCCGCCAAACTCGCCCACCAGAAATCGCGCGACGCGGGTGCCCGTGTCGATGGTCGTGAGAATGAAGAGTGCCTCAAACATGATCGCGAAGTGATACCAGTATTTCATTAGCCCGCTTAAGCCGGGGATGCCGTTGAAAATTTTCGCGATCCCGAGTGCCAGAGTCACCGCGCCGCCGGTTCGTCCGCGCAGATTTTTCTCACCTGATTCCTGTTCGAGCCGATCGATTTCCTGAGGTTGTAAATTGAACCCCTGCGCGGTGTGCTCATCAACCATGCGTACGTAAGCAGCCCTTTGTGTTTCAGTTTTCTGCGCAGTGTTGATGGCGAAATAGTCGCCGGGAAAGAGTGAGGTGGCGGCAATCAGGGCCACTATTCCAACGACGCCCTCCATCAGCATCGACCCATAGCCGATCATGCGTGCGTCAGTTTCCTTGGCAATCATCTTCGGCGTCGTGCCGGAAGAAATTAGCGCGTGAAAGCCTGAGATCGCGCCGCAAGCGATCGTGATGAAAACAAATGGATAGAGTTTTCCGGGAATCACCGGACCGCCCCCCGCAGTGAAGGGGGTAAAGGCCGGCATGTTCAGCGTGGGATGGACCAGGATTACGCCGATGATTAGAAATGCGATGGTACCGACCTTCAGGTATGAAGACAGGTAATCGCGCGGGCAAAGCAGCATCCAAACCGGCAATACCGATGCGATGAAGCCATACGCCGCCATCAGGATCACGACTGTGTTACGCGAGAGCGTGAACGTTTGCGCCCACGACGATTCAGCAACTCGACCGCCCAGGTACACTGCCGCCAGTAGCCCGACCACCCCGATTATAGTCGCTTCCGCAATCTTGCCTTTGCGAAAGCGGTACATGTAAAGACCCATCAAGAGCGCGAGTGGAATGGTGAATCCTACGGTGAAAGTTCCCCACGGAGATTCCGCCAGCGCGTTGACAACCACGAGTCCGAGTCCCGCGAGGGCGATGACCACGATAAAGAGAATTGCGACGCCGGCCACGAGCCCTGATAGTGGACTAATTTCCGTGCGCGCCATCTCGGCCAGAGATTTCCCGCGCCGACGCACGCTGCCTGCAAGGATGATGAAATCGTGGACGGCGCCGCCTAGACATACGCCGACTACTAGCCACAGAAGTCCGGGAAGGAAACCAAATTGCGCGGCCAACACTGGGCCAATCAATGGTCCAGCGCCGGAGATCGCGGCGAAGTGATGCCCGAAGAGCACCCATTTGTTCGTCGGATAATAGTTATGGCCGTCGAACATTGTTTGCGATGGGACAGGTCGCGAATCATCGAGCGCGAGCACTTTCGCGGCGATAAACGCGGAGTAGTAGCGGTAGGCAATCGCGATCACGCAGAGTGATCCGATGATGATTGGGAGTGCGTTCACAGTTAGGTAGTCGACAGTGAACTAATCAATTGGCGGCAAGAATCTGACCGATCCACTGCTTCGTAAACTCGCGTAAAGTTTCTACATCTGCCTTGGATTCGTATCTGCGGTACGTATAAACAAAAACCAAGCGCTGTCTGACTCTTATAAATGACAACCCTCCGAGCATGGCCGTAACCACCTCATCGTTGCCGCTCTGGACCTTTAAGTTGACCAGCACCATAAAGCTGTAGGCATTGGGGCGGTTATCAAACACTCCGAGATGGACGGGCTGGCCAAAATCAACCTGCACCTTTTCTTTGTTTAGCTCGCTGAGACTCTTGCCTAAGTGGGCTTCACTTTGCTTGATACTCGCACTATTGGCGTCGAGGAGAGTTGCCGCGGTTTTTTGGAGGTCAGCGACAAGGCTCGCGAATTGTGCGGCGGAAAAATCCGATTCGCGCGCTGTTTTTGCCACTGTAACTTTCGTATAAAACGTGAAGGGGGCAACCTCGCCGCGACCTAATTTCCGGCATTCGCTGCTGGGCAAATGTACTGCCAACATCGTGTTTCCCGGAGACTCAGTGGCAGTGAAATGATTTCTAATTTTTTCAAATTGCGCAGCCGCGTCCTCGAATCCTTCCGGGGCGGGGATGGTCACAACCTGGTTGCCAAATTGAAAAGTAGCCGCGACAGGTTTGCTCTCTTGAGCTGCGCCAGACGCGGTTGCCAGGAATAGCAGCGACATGGCGCCGAGAGTGAATGAAATGATTTTGATCATGAAATGTTGGCGGAGTTTGCCACGGAACGCGGGAAAAAATCTACCAAAAACAGACGCCGGCAAAGTGAACTAACGCCGCTCGCGAGGTGGTGGGCTGATCTTCAAATGCGATTGCGAGGCGCTGGTCCAGTCAGCAATGCCCTATTCGCCGGCTTCCCTTTATTGCTAGACTTTCCTGCGCCTACAACAATGTACCCCTTTCGGAACATTCTCTTTCCCACTGATTTCACACAGCATGCCCGCGCTGCGCTGAAGTATGCGGCTGCGTTTGCACACAGCGGCGGCGGCCGAATCGTCCTCTTCAGTGTGCAAAACGTGAATGTCCCCGCAGACTTACTTCTTCTCCCGACGAGTGATCTTGCAGAACCGGAAAAGCCGTGGCTGGAGCAACTGCGGACTGAAGTGCAAGACCTCCTCAACGATCCGCTGCTCGAAGGTATCGAGGTGGAACCCGTGATCGTAGCGGGCGAACCGGCGCAGGAGATCGCTAAAGCCGTCAGCGCTTACGATATCGATCTGGTTACCGTCGTAACGCACGGTCGTAAAGGGCTCGCGCGCGCTCTCTGGGGTTCAACGGCCGAAGAGATCATTGCCGAGGCAATTTGTCCGGTGCTGACGATTCGACCGCCGCAGCATGATTTCGTTGAGACAAAAGCCGGTCGTAGCGAAATCCAATTGAATCGGGTGCTACTCGCGACAAACTTTCGGCCGTCTTCGGCGGCCGCAACCCTGGTGGCTACGCGACTCGCAAATCAAACCGGCGCGGAACTACACGCGGTTTATGTTATTGGCGACTACCTGGAACAGATTTCCGTACTGTTTCCAGAAAGCGGACGGACTTCACTCGCGCGTTTGCGCACTTACGTGACGGAGCGCATGGGCCAACTAGCGCGAGGAGACGGTGATCGGGCAGTCGCGCACATCGCTGAGGGACGTCCTTACGCGGAGATTGTGCGACTGGCAGCGCAGGAGGAAGCGGACCTTTTGGTAATCGGCACCAACGTTCACGCCTCGCTCTTTGGCGGCGCTCCAGTGCTCGGGTCGGAGATTGAACGCGTGGTTAGAAATGCGCCATGTCCGGTCCTTTGTGTTCCGGCTGCCAGAGTGTTGACTACCTTGCCGGCATTGATTACTCAGCCTGTCAGTTGAACCCTGGCCAAAAAAAGAAGCGAGGCCGGAATCAATCCGCCTCGCTTTTTGATTTGTAATTTCGATTCTCTTACTGGGTCACTAACTGCAGGCGGCCATCGGGCAACCTCACCGAGAACACACTTGGTTCATACATTGTCAGCGGCGTTGGTTCCTTGCGTTGGGCGCTGGCAAGTTGATCGCGCGACATGCTGTAAGCGTAGCGCGCTGCCGAAGGATCGCGAATCAAAGCGTAGCGCTTGCTGATCCTCCGCACGTACTCCTGAGTCTCATTGTAAGGCGGCACGCGGTTACCATACTTCATCACCGCACCCTCACCAGCGTTGTAACCCGCGAGCGCGAGATTCACATCGCCATTGAACATGTTCAGCAGAAAACGCATGTAGCGCGCTCCGCCTTCAACATTTTGGCGCGGGTCCCAAATACTGGAAACGCCAAACCTGCGGGCCGTGCCCGGCATCAACTGCATCAGACCGCTCGCGCCTTTGTTTGAGAGGGCGCGCGCTTTAAACGTAGATTCCTGATGCATGATCGAATAGAGCAATAAGGGGTCGACGGAATTGCGTGTGCCGGACTCGACGATAAGTGAATCCACGGTCGCGTTACCTGTAGTGTATCCGCCCAGCGAAGCAGAACCCTTAATCTCCGCCATCCGCGTGTTGATAAGTGAAGTGATTGCCTCGGCGCTGGCTGCGCGTCCGGCGCGGAGGTTTTTCCGCGAAGTCTTCGCGGGCACGACTTGAACCGGCGGCAACTCGATCCTGACGGCGTTTGCGAAATCGAAATTATCAACGCGATAACTAATCGGAGTTTGCGCAAACGAGGCAACTCCTGAAGCGATGAGAATTAGTGTGGCAAGAGTAAGTTTTTTCATTGAGTCGGTTTCTGCTCTCGGTAGTTATCTTTGGTGATTTAGCCGGCTGCCGGCCGCGGGCTGAGAATCAGCCAGGAACATCCATTCGTGAGGAGCCTGCAAAACGTTTGGGAGTTAAGAGCGTGGCCAAAGACCGGGTTGGATATTACCACAGGCGTTAAACCATTGCCAACACTCAATATTTCCGGGTAGTGGGTCAGTTTCGTCACCTATGTCCGAC
>JANLZV010000678.1:0-2292 GCA_031366425.1 Pyrinomonadaceae bacterium
CTCACGGCCACGAAGACCATCTGGGAGCGCTCCCGTATCTACTCAAGAAATTTAATGTTCCGGTTTATTGTTCCCACTTCACCGCCGGTCTCGCGGAAAGCAAACTCGATGAGCACGATTTGCGCGGCGATACTCTGCTTCACCGCGTCGAACCGCGCGACGTGGTTGAGATCGGCATTTTCTCGGTTGAGTTTATTCGCGTTTCCCACTCTTTGATCGATTGCTTTTCCCTCGCGATCAAAACTCCGGTCGGTACCATCATTCACACCGGCGACTACAAGGTTGATGAGACTCCCGTAATTGGCGAGCCCATCGATTTGCGATCCTTTCGCCGGCTGGGCCAGGAGGGGGTGCTCGCGCTGCTCTCAGATTCCACGAATGCCACGGTGCCCGGCCGCACACCTTCCGAACGGGCGGTGATTCCTGCTTTTGAAGAGATCTTTGCCGAAGCTAAGGGACGAATTATTGTGGCGGCGTTTGCTTCGTCGATCCATCGCCTGCAGATCGTTTTGGACATTGCGCAGCAGTTCAATCGAAAAGTTTGCGTGCTCGGCCGTTCGATGCTCAAGAACGTTGAGATAGCCGACCGGCTCGGTTACCTCGATATTCCTGACGGACTTCTGGTCCATCTAAACGAAGCCAAGCAGATGAAAGATCATCGCGTGGTGTTCCTGGTTACTGGTTCGCAGGGTGAGTCGCGTGCGGCGCTGTCGCAGATGGCCGGGCAGAGCTATAAAGGCCTGGTGATCGACGAAGGCGACACGGTGGTGTTGTCAGCCCGCATCATTCCCGGGAATGAGCGCTTGATTTCCAGGATGATCGGAATGATCTACAAACGCGGTGCAAACATCATCGAAGAAAAGCGCCGACTGGTCCACGTGAGCGGTCACGCGTCGCATGAAGACATTCGGATTATGACTGAAGCAGTCAGACCGAAGTTTGTCGTGCCGATTCATGGCGAGTATCGAATGCTCTTTCGGCACAAGGAGTTTGTGAAAAACCACCTTGGTTACGACGAAGAGCATATCGTGCTGATCGAAAATGGCGATGTGCTCGAACTCGACGGCGAGCGCGCCGTGGTAGTTGGAAAAAGAGAAATCGGCCGGACGTTCATTGATGACAGTGGTTTTGAAGAAATCGAGACCTCAACCATTCGCGAGCGCAAGAAAATTGCCGCCGAAGGCATGCTTACCGTAGTGGTGACGATTAACGAGCAGACGGGGGAACTTCAGAGTCCGCCGGAAATTGTCGAGCAGGGCGTGCGCGGTTTCGATTCTGGAAATGGAATGATCAAGGACGCGCAACGCGTGGTGGCGGCCGCTATTGCCGGAGCCTCGCGCCAGACGCTGGACGACGAAGGCCTGCTGAAAGAACACGTTCGAGTTGAACTCAAACGATTCATCCAGAAGCTAACCGGCGCTCGGCCGGTGATCATGCCGGTAGTGGTTCAAATCTAATCCGCTAATAAAAAGCAGCTAGAACCCTCAACGAATTGAATTACTGGACTGGCAAAGTAGTAATGATTACAGGTGCGTCGTCCGGGATCGGACGCGCCCTGGCAGTCTCGCTGGCGCGACGTGGCGCGAAGCTTGGTTTGATTGCGCGCCGCGCGGAAGCGCTCGCCGAAGTGGTTGGCGAAATCGAAGTGTTGGGGGCTCAGGCGGTAGCACAGCCCGCTGACGTGCAAGACTCGAGTTCACTCGCGTTAGCGGTTGACCAGCTTCGCGAGCGACTTGGGCCAATCGATGTGATGATCGCAAACGCGGGGATTGGCCCAACGAAGCATGCGTCGGAGCTGTGTGGCGAAGACATTGCGGAAGTCATCAACATTAACGTGATCGGTGCGGCCAATAGTGCGACCGCAGTAATGCCAGACATGTTGGCTCGCGGCCGGGGACACCTGGTGGTAATTTCCAGTCTCGCGGCTTATCGAGGGCTTCCTAAATCTGCGGCCTACTGCGCGAGCAAAGCTGCAGTGTCAGCGCTCTTTGAAAGTCTCCGGCTGGATTTAGAGCCCAGCGGGATTGATGTTTCGATCATTCACCCGGGGTTTATCAAGACTCCTTTAACAGCAGGTCGGCAGGCGCAACTTCCATTTTTGATGGAACTCGACGACGCGGTAGAGAAAATCGTGAGCGCCATCGAGCGACGGAAGAAGACGTATTCGTTTCCTTGGCAACTCGCGACAGTGGTGCGCGCTGGAATGATTATGCCTGTCTGGATGTATGACTGGGTTTCGAGAAGGAATTCGTTTCGGGAATAAACTAAAAGAAGTCGCCAGTCGCCAGTCGC
>JANLZV010000553.1:0-2323 GCA_031366425.1 Pyrinomonadaceae bacterium
ACTCATCGCCGTCATTGCGGATGCGTTTTCACTGGCCCAGCCGTCCCACTAAACTGGCGACTACTGTGATCAGTTCGTTGGCCTCGACTGGTTTTGGGACGTGAGTGTTGAAGCCTGCCATGATCGCCCGCATCCGATCCTGGACTCGTGCGTAAGCGGTGAGAGCCACGGCTGGAATTGACTTGTACTTCGTATCTTGATTCCGAATCCGGCGAATCAATTCGTAACCGTCCCTATCCGGCATTCCGATGTCGCTGATCATCAAATCAAATTCGCCCAACTCAAGCGCCTTGAGCGCTTCAACCACACTCGTGACACCGACGACCTTCGCGCCGCGTTGCGACAGCTCCACTGCAATCAAATCGAGCGCATCCAGTTCGTCGTCCACGATCAGGATTCGCAGTCCTTCAAGCGTTAAGGCGCGGCCTTCCGTGAAAACTTCGACGGCGTTTCGGAGTGTTTCGGGGCGTAGTTCGCCGCTGGGGAGGGGCAATCGAACCGTAAAAATAGCGCCGGATCCCTCCTGAACGTTTTCTACGGTGATCGTGCCGCCGTGTAACTCCACCAGATGGCGAACGATCGCCAGACCGAGTCCCAGCCCGCCGTGTTTCCGCGTGGTCGATCCATCCGCTTGCCGAAAGCGTTCAAAGACGTGTGGCAAAAACGCCGGATCGATACCCGGCCCGGTGTCTTGCACCTGAATCAGCACCTGCGAAAAGTCTTGCTTGACGAAAATCTGAATGCTGCCTTCGGCCGGAGTGAATTTCGCCGCGTTGGAAAGCACATTCCAAACTACCTGTTGGAGGCGATCGGCATCGCCGGAAATCAGACGAAGACTTGAATCGATGAAAGTTTCAACCTTGATTTCCTTTGCTTCCATTGCCGGGCGCACTGCGTCCAGAGCCGCGTCTACGATGGTCACTAAATCAACCGGGCTGAGATTGAGCTGAAGCTTGCCGGTAATCACCCGCGAAACGTCGAGGATGTCTTCGATAATCTGCTTTTGGGCCCACGCGTTTCGTTCCACTACTTCGAGCGCGTGCTTTGAACCCTCGCTGTCCAGCTGGCCGGAGCTAAGCATTCGCGACCATCCGATCACAGCGTTCAAGGGCGTGCGCAATTCATGAGACAGGGTCGCGAGAAATTCATCTTTGAGACGGTTAGCCTTCTCGGCGTCAGTCCGCGCGGCCCGCTCGCTTTCAAGCAATGCGGCAAGTCTCTTTTCCGCGCGTCTGCGTTCAGTAAACTGGCCAATCTGAGTGCCGATGCCGACTACCAGCTTCAGCAGTTCGTCATCCGGTTCACGGTTTTCCCGGCTGAAGAATTCGATCACGCCGAGAGTGTCAGCACCTACTGTGATAGGAAACCCGAACGCGCTTCGCAGTCCTTCCTTCAAGGCAACCGGGGCCCGCGGAAAATTTGGGTCCGCATTGACGTTATCAATCCAGGCCGGCTGGCCGATCTCCCAAATCCGGCCCGGCAATCCCAAACCTTTCGTCAGCGCCAGACTCTTCGTCATCTCATCGAACTCCGGCGTTTCACACGTGGGGGCATGGCAAATTTTGACTGCTCGCAAGACCTCCGCATCGCGATCCATTCTCCAAAAGGCGCCCATTTCGCAATCGAGACTGTCGCAGGCGCTTTGCAGGATTTGTTCGACGCCGGTCGAAAAATCAGACGCCTCGGAGAGAATTTGGGTGACCGCGTATTGCAGCGCGAGTCGCTTTTCAGTCCGCTTCCGCTCGGTGATGTCACGGGTGAAACAGCGAGTGTGAATAAATTCGCCGTCTTCCCGGTAGACGCTCGAGTTGATGCGAACGTGTTTGGCGGCGCCGCTCTTGCAAATCATGCGCGCGTCGTAGTCGCGCAAAACTTCACCGGCGCTCAATCGCGTGAGTATGTCTTCGATCACCGCCCCATCCGCGTGAAACTCGCTGATGTGATGGCCCACATACTCCTCGCGCGTGTAACCGAGCAAATCGAGTTCGGCTTGATTAACTCGCAACACGATCCCGGCAGGTCCGACCCAGTGCAGACCGATTGCCGCGTTTTCGAAAAAATCGCTTAACTCGACCTCGCTGCGTCGCAGTGCCTGTTCCGAACGTTTGCGATCGGTAATGTCGTGTTTGATCCCAACGTAACAAAGCGGCTGGTCCGAGTCGTCGCGCATTACAAACGCCGTAATCTCAACGTAGCGAATCTCACCGTCCTTGGTTTTATTTATGGCCTCGCCGCGATATTCACCCTTGGCGGTAAGCTCCTTGACCGCCTCGGCAAAGACTTCCTCTCCCATATGAATCGCGGGAGTTTGGTTTTTCAGATC
>JANLZV010000762.1:0-1582 GCA_031366425.1 Pyrinomonadaceae bacterium
CCGACTGCCGACTGCCGACTATTCTTAATCCGGTCCGTTTGGCGGAACCAATTCGCCCGATGAGTGTGATTTCAAAACTGGGGCGGCTAGTAATCTCTGCGTGTAACCTTCCGGAAACGAACGCACCCGGCCCGAGGCATCGGTGATCACGTGCCCAGTTTCGCCTTCCGCGATTATCTGTCCATCCGAAGCGCGCACAATCTCATAACCGAATCTCAGCGAACGCTTGCGCAACTCGGTGATGTGAGTGCGGATCAACAATTCATCGTCATAATAGGCTGGCGCCTTGTAACGACAGTAGCTCTCGGCCACCACCAAAAACGCCTCGTCCATTTCTTCCATATCACGATACGAAAATCCGCGGGTGCGGCAAAACTCCGTCCGGCCGATTTCAAACCACACGAGATAATTCGCGTAGTAAACAATTCCCATCTTGTCGGTTTCAGCGTAGCGCACGCGCAACAGCGTCTCGTGCCATTCGCCAAAAGCATTGTCAGGAGCGGGACTTGTCATCTCAGCCTTATACCTTCAAACTCCCTTGAAGAGTTTACGTCTGCCGTAGAAGCTGCCTTGTGTTGGAACGTTTAGCGGACTATAAGAGCGAATCCCGACGATGTCAAAGCATATTAGGCATCTCCTGATACTTCTCCTGGCTGCGATTTTGGTCGCGGCGGGCATGGTCCCGGGAGTCACGTCTGCGGTCAGCATGGCGCAGCGGCCTCGCCCACCGCGAAAAGCGATTGCCCCGAGTGTGGCGCGAAATGCTGCCATCATCGCGACCACTTCCTCCGTCCTTAGTGAAACCAGTGAAATTAGGGAACTTCCCGTTCTGCGGCCGGTAAAAAGCGGCGCTCGCTCGCGATCCGAAATCGAACGGATGCTGGTTCACAGTCTTGATCAGCAAATAACTCCAGCGGAGATGCATGCGAGCGAACTAGCGCTACGCAAGTTTGGCTTAGTGCCGAGCACGTTTGAGCTAAGGCCGTTCACGATCAAGCTGTTGACGGAACAAGTGGCCGGCTACTACGACCCGAAGGCGAAGGAGTTTCATCTCGCCGATTGGCTGGACCTCGAAGGACAGAAGCCGGTGATGGCCCACGAGCTAGCGCACGCGCTGCAGGATCAGCATTTTAACTTGCGGCGGTTCGTCAACTGGCCCCACGGCGATGCCGACGCAGAAATGGCCGCCCACGCGCTGATGGAAGGCGACGCCATGGTGGCCATGACCAAGTACATGTTGAAGTATCCGATGATCGGGCTCGCCTTTAGGAGGTCAATTGGCGGCGGCATTTCCACCGAGCAGTATGACCTCGCGCCGCGTTCAATTCGCGAGTCGCTGATCTTTCCTTATTGGAACGGGGCGGAGTTTATTACCCAACTTTACCGACGCGGCGGCTGGGCGGCCGTCTCCAAAGCCTATACAAACCTGCCGCTATCGACGGAGCAGATTCTGCATCCTGAAAAGTATTTCAGCTATGAACGTCCGGTAAAGGTGGCATTGCCAGATGTATCAGGCTTGCTGAACAGCGGTCAGCGATCAGCGGTCAGCAATCAACCGGCAGCGAGCGCTGGCGTCCAGCTC
>JANLZV010000556.1:0-5176 GCA_031366425.1 Pyrinomonadaceae bacterium
TTTTGAAAGTGACCCCGCCATCAGTCGTGTCAAAGTTATCGACTCCCACAAACGAAACCGGCGGCTGTGCGATCCTTTGGCCAAACTGGACATTCACTCGGCGCGAAGGCGTAACGATAGAAATAAAAGCTGCCAACACAAAGAAGCAGAGCAAGCCGATAAATAGCCAATTCATTCCGCTCATGCGGCGCCGCTTCTTCGGCACTGGCGGAATACCCACCATCGAGCCACCCCCAAAGCCAAACGGAGTGCCCGAAGCTGCTGGATTGTTCTTGCCCATTACCCCGCCGGCGGCGTCCTGAAAACGGACTGTTTCGGTGTACTCCGCCGAGCCTTCGCCCAATCGGAAGCCGCAGTTGCGGCAGAACCGCAATCCGCTCGGCATGGGCGATCGGCAGTTTGCACAGTTAGTTACCGATGGATCCAGTTCGGGGTTCATAAATATTCTCTATTTTGGCCCTAGCGCCTCACATTAGGGCGTTGCGGCGGAAAATCAAGGCAGTTGACTATACGCCAAATGAAGCTCCCCGGTTGCATCGCCCGTTCACCCAGCGCGGCGTCAGGCTTCGAATTCCAGGAGGCATTCAATCTCGGCCGCGATTACGGGGTGGCACATGGAATGCTCAGCAAAGCGCGATTCGAAAGAATAGTGGCGCCCCGGTAATACGCTTTGAGAGACTGCGCTTATAGACATCAAGCCGGTTCCGGTGCACTATCGTTGCAAACAATAAGACTGTTCATGGACTCGGAGCTGGAGTTTCGAGCCCGAAAGGAATTTTTAAACGTGGAAGTAACTAAAGCCCTGGCGGCCCTCCAACCGCTATACGGCAAAGACAATGTGGAAATCGTTACGGTCGATGGCCAGCGAGTACGCGGCACCGTCCGGAGCATGAAAACTACTCAGGCCTTGACCACACCCAGCGTCAAAATTGAGCGCGCGACGGGGGAAATCGTAAAAATACCGTTTCCTACGATTGTTGAAATCAAAGACCATAACTCATCGGCAACTGATCAAGCTTGAGCAAGCTGAGATTATCTTCTCCATCTCACTTGGATGGAATAATTCCGCATCATTAAGTCGTTCTCGCAATGGTGCAATCCATCGCGTATACTACGCCGATTTAGTTTTCCGGGAATAGTTCCAAGAGGAGCTTTAAACTGGCGTTGACAGTAATGATCGAGGATTTCGGCGGCCGACTCGCTAGTGTTTGGTCTGAACTTCGTCCAACCACCCGCGGATTGGTCGAGCGCGCCTTGCAAACACCCGGCGTCAGCCCGCCGCGCACTACCGCAGCAACACCCTACGATGCCCGTTCCGACCAGGAACTAAGCCGCCTACTGACTGCTCTCGACGAACGCGCCCTGGAAACAAAGGCGACGCTTGACGAAGCAAAAGGCGTGGAACTCCGTCGGATCGCGGATACCTGTGCGGAAGTCTTACTGGAGAAAAGCCGATCAGCTGACGTGTTTGCGCAACTAGTCCGTCGGGCTGACAAGCAACGCGATTACAAACGCGTAGATGCGCTGGCCGACGCCCTCACGCAATTCGCGCCCAGCGAAGTCTGCGAACTGGCGCGGTCACCGGATGTGGTAGTCAGGGCACTTTCCAATGAAGCCCTGGCCCAGTTTCCTACCTCAGTTTTAATTGGACTGCTAAGCGATCCGGTCGATTCGGAGATAGCTCGCGACGCGCTGCGACGACAGGCAGTGGATTATGGTTCGGAGGAAGCGCGCCAAATCGTGAACGCGCTAAATCAGATTAATATGAACCAGGACGATCTGTAGAAAGCGGATCGAGAATCGGGACTGCGGGCTGACAAAGATTTCCCTTCATCATGTGATGAATGGAGATCTTTTTGCTTTTCGGGCTGACAGTGGCTCTCAAGCCGTTAGGCGGTTTTCGCACCAATTTCGTGGAGCCGCTTCACTACCTGATCGATCAGCCAGTTTGGAGTTGAGGCACCCGCGGTAACGCCCACGCGCTTAGCGTTTTCCAAATGGCCAGGATTGATTTCCGCTGGAGTTTCAATGAGGAAACTGTCTTCGCACTGCTCCTGACAAACTGCCAGCAGTTTGACGCTGTTCGAGGAATGGCGTCCACCAATCACGTAAAAAACGTCGACCTGCCCTGCCAGGGCTCGGGCCGCATCTTGCCGGTCGCGGGTGGCCGAACAAATCGTGTTCACCACTTGCGGCTCAGCATCGGCTTTTTCACGTACGGCTTCCGCCACTTCGAGAAAGGTCTTCAGTTTGATCGTAGTTTGCGAAACCACAAGCGGCGAGCGCAGCTGGGGCAGTGATGCCACTTCGCTGGCGTCGCGAACGACGTAAGTATTGTGGGGTGCGTAACCAACCACCCCGATCATCTCGGGATGGTCAGGATTGCCGGCCACCACCACATCGCGGCCATCTTTCGCCGCCCGCTCTGCGAGATGCTGCACCCTGGTTACGAAGGGACAGGTCGCATCGATAACCTTTGCGGCGCGATCTTCGAGTTCGCCCTGGACTTGGGGAGTGACCCCGTGAGCGCGAATCACGGCGATCGTGTCGGAGTTCGCTTGTTCCGGCAGATCGATGGTGGACACGCCAAGCGCACCCAACCGCTCCATCTCCTGAGCATTGTGGATCAAAGGACCAACCGAGCGGATCGGACGCGCACCTTCGGCCAGCGCGTCTTCGACCATCTCCACGGCGCGTTCCACGCCGAAACAGAATCCGTATTCGTCTGCTAAAAGGACTTCCATGTTGTGCTCAGTTTTACCTGCGGCAGGTGGCGTTTACATTTCGGGTTCTGACGCCGTTTCGGTCTTTTCATGCCACTTCTGCTGCCATTCTTCGCGAACCCGGTCGCCGCCGGCCACGCGGGCATCAACCCATTCGATGTCTTTTTCAATTAAGCTGCGGATGGTTTTCAAAAACGACTTTTTCAAATCGCCCAGATTGTGCGCCACATCTTTCGGCAAGACAGCGTAAGACGCGTCTCCCAGGTAACGAAACGCGTCACAAATTTCATTAACTACGCCACGATCAGATCCGGTTGTTTCTTCCATAATTACTAAACCTCCAAGTCCATACATCACCAAGAGCGTGATTGTTTGCATCTCTGGGGTGAATCATTCTAGCACCAACTGCTTTACGACCGCACGGGCCCACTCGTTCCATACAAAGCGACAAATGCAGCTGGGCTGGGATACATGCCTTCGAGGCGAACTCAGGCGCCGCGTTTCCCTTCCTGGCAAAAGTGAATCTGGGACAGTGTCCGTAATAACTGTTTCTTTAGTTCAGGCATAACAACAACGAGTTGCGACGTTTGCCGACATTAATTGGCAGAGGCCCGACCGTCAGGGAGGGCTTAAAGCTCTGCACCTCAAGTTTGGGGGAGGCACCTAAGCCCTCCCTCACGGTCGGGCCTCTGCTGTGTCCTTCAGCTTTACCGTACCGGCTCACGAAGAATTGCATCGGCAGCCACCGCGGCAATCCGCGCCGCTTCCGGGTGCGCTTTCTTCAGTTGCGAAATCTGCACCAGCCCCTCACCGGTTCGCGAAAGCATGCGAAAGAGATCGCCTTCTTCGGCGCGCGTCTCATGGACCAGCGTCGTCCATTCAGCCCCGCCAGCCCAAAGTGCGACCGCGCCAGCCGCCGAAAAGTTCAGCTCCGGCGCCGGCTCAACGCCGCGTTTCCATTCTTCAGTGGCTACTTTGAAACCGATATTTTCAAACTGAGAAAGCGCCGTCACGAGCGCGTCCTCCAATTCGACCTCGCCGTAATCGCGATCGCCGTCGGCGGTAAGTGCCGCCATTACCCCCGCCAGACGCTGAAAGGTCAACTTGTTGAAGAGACCAAATTCCAGAGCTTCGCCGACTAGCAAGGGGCGATCAACGTGGAGATCTGCCAGCCAGCGTCCGCGCTCGGTGATCTTTTCTGAGGCGTAATCGAGATAACCAAATGCGGAAAGCACCTGGGCTCTTTGTTCAAAGGGCTGCCAAACTTCGTCGCGCAACTGCTCGATCATCCGGCCACACTTGTCGACCGTTTCGGCTTCGTTCAGCAACTCCCAGAGGACTTCAGTACAGCGCAGCTTTTCGTCCGCGCCAGAAACGTCAGGCAAGATCGAGTCGATGCCGTCGTTGATTACCTTCAGCGCTTCATTCTCTTCAACCCCGGAATCCGCGAGCCGCGGCTCCGGAAGCACCAGGTCTTTACCCCGGCTCCGCACATCTTCAAAGGCCGCTTCAATCGAGTCCGCGGTCAAACGATAGATTGGCGAGTAAACTCGACCGATGCGCGACAGCGCCAGGCTGGCGGTGCGTCCGTCTTCTCGAATCCCGCGCACGTTTTCAGCTCGTTTCTCGGTGATGATCACCAACCGTCGTCCACTCCGCCCGATTCCGACTACGCGTCCGGGTTGGACCACCTCGTCCAGCCAACGATGTATCACCTCAGCCCGCGTCTGTGGCTGTGAACTTTGCAACCGCGTTCGGGCGCTTACCAACCTTTCAAAACCGAGGACTCGTTCCAGCGACAGCTTGCATTCAGCCGCACCTAGTCGGGCCAGAATTTTTTGCTGGTTTTCAGTGCTTACCTTTTCCAGCCTGGTAATTTCGAGCGCCGCATCTCGATGTGCAAAACTTCGCTCGGCAATTTCACGCACCTGGCTAAAGTTGCCGTAAGCATCGAGCAGATTCAGCAGGGTCGTGTAGGTGGCGCGGAACTGACTCACCAACGGATCTGGTCGGGCCTTTAACAACTCCGCAATCCTTTGCGGATCCTGGTGCACTCCCGGGGCTGCTACGACAAAGCCCACGTTATCGCGTCCACGTCGACCCGCGCGCCCAGTCATCTGTTGCAACTCCGAAGCTGTTAGCTGTCGCCAGCCCTGCCCGGTGCGGGCATCCGCGACTGTGATCACCACCGTGCGCGCCGGAAAATCCACCCCCGCAGCCACCGTGGCGGTCGCGAAGATCGCATCCAGTAAACCCGCGCTCATCAGTTTTTCAATCGACAACTTCCACGCGGGAATGTGTCCCGCATGATGCGACGCCACGCCTCCGCGAATGATCGTATCCCAATGCCGGTGGCTACGGATTTCAGGAAACTGTTCGACCATCTTGCGCATGAAGTCGCGGCGGGCTTCGCGTCGTTGATCAGTCGTATCACGGCGCAGCAGTGAAGCTTC
>JANLZV010000070.1:0-2183 GCA_031366425.1 Pyrinomonadaceae bacterium
CCTCGCTGTTACTGCTGTTGTCTTTGTGGGCTACACCTACATTCGAAACAAGCACGCACGCGAAGTCGCCGCGATGGTTTCCGTGGAATCGCCGGCGGACCCGAAGGGACCAGCGCAAGCGCTGATCGTGGTAGACGAGGCAATGCTGCAGGGCGGCAAGACCATGCTTGGTGGAACAGTTAGGAATATGTCAGCCCAGAAATTGGGGCCATTAGCGGTCGAGATGGAACTCAGGCGCCGCCAGGACGGCGCTGCCGAGAAGAAACTGGTAGCACTTTCGCCGGCTGAGATCGAACCACAACAAGAAGCGCGCTATTCGCTTGAGCTCAAGGGGCAGGAATACAGTTCGGCCCGCGTAACCGCGCTCAAAATAAATGGGACGGCACTGCTTTTCACGACTGCCCAAGGACGTAAGCGTCCACTTGAACGAACGGAATCGAAGACGGTTACCGTTGATAAACATCCTCCGCGTAAGGGCGAAGAGTTTCTCAACTCTGCCGATAACCCTGCGCGCATTCCTTAGTCTTATGAAGTAGAACTTTAGGTGGCTCGAATATTTCGGATGATCGGCAATCCTCAGGGGTTCCCTCCTAAGGTTTTCGTTGAGAGGTCGGCGTGACGATAGCTAAGGTTGTGTCTCAGAAAAAAGATGAGCCGATCGAGTATTGAAACGAATATTGAAACGCCCTGCAATCGTCGCTCGGGGCCCGAACCCTGGAAGAGTAATCCGAGTGCAACCCCGGCAGAAGTTCCGCCGTCTATTCCACAGTGTTCTGCTAATGAAGATTGCCCGCGGGAAGCAAGTGTGTAAATATTTGCCCCGTCCGGGCTGCATCAAATTTACGATGACGCGATTGAAGTTTCTAAACTTTTCAGACCTCCGATCAGCGGTAGTATTCGCAGCTTTACTATTGGCCTGCGCTCCGCATTCGCATGGCCAAAGCGTCGCTCCGGCCAGCAATGACAAGCCGGAGGGCCACGCGCTAGAGCCGATTGAAGAAGAAATGCGCGTCAAGCGCTCGATAAAACTGGCGGAGAAAGAGCATAAGGAAAACCTTGACCGGGCCCACCTGCTCTCTGCCTTAAGCGTGGAAATCGGGCAAGCCTACAAGGAAAAAGCCCATTTCGATCGCAATGATCTGAAGAAGCTTGAGAAACTTGAGAAACTAACGAAGTCAATCCGCAGCGCAGCCGGAGGATCAGACGATGCCGAGGCTATTAATAAGACTCCTCCTGATCTCGCCGAAGCAGTTTCAAAAATGATGGAAGTCGCCGACGACCTGCGCGACAAAGTCAAAAAGACCCCGCGACGGGTAGTCTCCGCAGCGGTTATCGATCAAGCTAACGTTTTACTTGAACTAATCCGACGTGTTCGTGGTCTGTCCCGCCAGGGATAATTCATTGACTAAACTACGCCGACAGCAGTGGGTTCGCATGGTTGCGATCTTTCTTTGCGCCCTCATCTTTTTATGCCTGATTCCTTTCTCAGTCGCCACCGCCCAGGACGAAGAAGTCATTCGAACCAGCACCGACCTGGTTGTTTTGAATCTGACCATCACTGACAGCGCCGGTCAGTACGTGCCTGGCCTGCGGACATCAGACTTTAAGATCTATGAAGACGGGCGCGAGGTGACCCTTGAATCGATCGCCAGCTTCAGCGTCCAGGAATCCGCTTTCGCGTCGGTCGTGTTGCTCGACACCTCAGGGAGCATGGAAGGCCGTCTCTCACTAGCTCGCTCCGCCGCGATCCGGTTCCTCGATAATTTGCGTCTGGAAGACGTCGCAGCGGTTTATAAGTTTGACTCGAAAGTGGAGCAGGTTCAGGAATTTTCCGGCGCCCGCGATCTTGCGCCGATGGCGTTTGGGCTGCGTGCTGATGGCATGACGACACTTAACGATGCAATCGTTAACGCCGCGAATGCGCTCTCGCTGCGACTCGAAAAGCGAAAAGCAATAGTGATACTGTCTGACGGCATGGACACGAAAAGCAGCGCATCCGCAAACAAGGCCCTCGAAAGCGCGCTGGCAATCGGCGCGACTATCTACACCGTGGACATGTCGTCAATCGACAATCGCTTTGGTAAAGAAAGCCGGCAAAACGCTATGATTCTGAAGAATTTTGCCGAGAAAACCGGCGGGAGGTTTGTGGAATCGCCCGGCGGGCCCGCCTTGCGTGATGCCTT
>JANLZV010000075.1:0-5421 GCA_031366425.1 Pyrinomonadaceae bacterium
TTTATTCCCGGCATTGGACAGACAGGAATGTCTGTCCTACTGCCCCGCGGATTATCGTTTTTGATGAACGCTGGTGTAAAGCACCAAAGCAATTCAACAAAAAACGTTCGGCTGTGGGACTCGAGCCCAAAGCCGAACGCCAGTTGGAATTCAGTTTAGCTAATCTACTTCTTGTCAGCCCCGGCTGCCTTGGCATTGGGGGCGGCGGCCGCAGGTTCTTCGCGCACTGGCATTCCCAGTTTGACCTTCACTTCGCGCTCGATCTTCTTTAGCAGATCAGGACTTTCTTTTAAGGTCACCTTGGAGTTTTCACGTCCCTGGCCCAGCCGCTCGCCTTTATAGGAAAACCACGCGCCGCTCTTATCAACCACGCGTTGGGCTACCGCCAGATCAAGGACATCGCCTTCGCGCGAAATGCCTTCGCCGTACATGATGTCAAACTCACATTCACGGAATGGTGGCGCCACTTTATTTTTAGCCACCTTTACCCGGGTGCGATTACCGACCACGCGGTCCGCGTCTTTGATGGCCCCGATGCGTCTGATATCGAGCCGCATGGAAGCATAAAACTTAAGCGCGCGGCCGCCGGTGGTGGTTTCGGGACTGCCAAACATCACGCCGATTTTCTCGCGAATCTGATTAATGAAAATAAAACAGGTGTTGGACTGGGCCACAATCGCCGTCAGCTTGCGGAGGGCTTGCGACATCAGACGCGCTTGCAGACCGGGCAACGAATCGCCCATCTCGCCATCGAGTTCAGCCCGCGGCACCAACGCCGCCACCGAGTCGACCACGATTACATCGACGCCGTTTGAGCGTACGAGGGCTTCCGCGATTTCCAACGCCTGCTCGCCTGAGTCAGGCTGCGAAATCAGCAGTTGATCGATATTAACGCCGAGCTTGCCGGCGTACTCAGCGTCCATCGCGTGTTCGGCATCGATGTAGGCCGCCACCCCGCCCGCTTTCTGAGCTTCAGCCACGATGTGGAGCGCGAGAGTGGTTTTGCCTGAGCTCTCCGGACCGTAAATCTCGATGATGCGTCCTCGTGGGACTCCGCCAATTCCAACGGCCACGTCCAGGCTCAAAGAAGTGGTCGAAATGGCCGGGATATCAGAGACCTCGCGTTCGCCCAAACGCATGATCGATCCCTTGCCAAATCTCTTTTCGATGTTTAGCAGCGCGGCCTCCACAGCCTTACCGCGATCCATGCCTATTCGGTCTTCAGCCATAAATTGCATCTCTTTCTTCTGCTCCTTATCCTCCCGAGTCGCGGCCCAGAGCGCTTCCCTTACCGCCATATGGCCTTGAGCATACCACACCAAACGCGAGAATGGAACAGTGTTTCACACTTGCAACAAATATTTATTTTACCGCTCGTCGATTAACTCTGACACGGAGCGGCCGGTTCTTTGCTGAACTTGTTCACCCAGCGAGGGGATCCCGCCGGCGGCCTCGTCTCGCGAGATGCGCTCGACGCGCCACATCGGGAAAAACAGATCGCCAAACCCGACGAACGGCTCGTCGTGAACTATCGCGTGTAGCCACGCGTCAAATGCATTCAAGTCGAGGCCGCGCAAGAATACTCCAGCCTGACTCAACTCGTCGAGTATGCCCCAACATTTTTCGCGCGGCGTGTGCAACACGATAACTACTGCCGCGCCCTTCTGAATTCCTGAACCAGTATTTGGATTTTCCGTCACGCGTTCATTCCAACTGCCAAACTGCATGAGCGGACTACGGGCAGCTTAGGCGAGTGTTGATCTCTCTGACAATAGCAGTTGAGATAGCCCATAAAACATGCGGATGCAAAACTCTCGGCTATCAACAACAATCTTCAAGCCGTTCGCAATCGGCGCGAAACTTGGTTCAAATTACTTGCGAACTTTTTCAGCGCTTTTGAGAAACTCAGCCACTTCGTCACGGCCATTCTCGGTAGCCCAGGCCGACGCCGTTTTTCCCAGTCGATCTTTAGCCAAAGCGTTCGCACCAAGGTTTAGCAGCGTGCGGGCCGCTGGCTCGTACCCAAAAACCGCAGCCCACATTAATGGCGTCCCACCAACCTTGTTTGGGGTATTCGGGTTCGCTCCTTTGGCAACCAGCAACTCGATAATCTTCACGTTACCTTGTTGCGCGGCGCGGTGTAATGCAGTGTCACCGTCCCTGTCCTGCAAGTCTACGCGAGCGCCCTGCTCTAAAACCTTTCGAACCATTTCTTCGCGGTCGAGCGCCACGTAGCGCATTAAGATTGTCACGCCGCTCAATCCCTGGGCGTTTAAATCGAGACGTGGCTGAGCGAGCAACAACTCCGCGACGTCATCACTTGGAGTCTCAAGCGCCCGCAGAATTGCGTTGTAGCCGCCTCTGTCTTTTGCGTTAACGTCGGCGCCACCGTTCAGCAGCGTTCGCACGATTTGGATGCTCCCGCGACCAGCGGCAGAAATTAGCGGCGACGCAAGCGTGTCGGGAGCTTGAACATTGGGATTCATTCCCGCAGCCAGAAACGCGTTGACTCCAGCCACATCGTTTGCCTTGGCTGCAGCCAGAAACGACGCCTCGTCGTAAGTGTATCCGCGCAAGCGCAGAAATTGTTTCGCCGTATCCGGGTTGAGTTTGCTCTCGCCTGAAGAAGCGCAACTTGAAATTGAGAACAGGGCCATCCCGCTCAAAACCAATAGAGCGGCACTGATCCGCTTGTTCCTTCGCGCAATCATTTCGGAGCTTGTGTTTCTTTACTGCAGGGCGTTACGACCGCCCGTTTGATGTGGACTGGCTTGTCCGGTTTTTCAGCCTGGGCATCAGCGTGATTGATGGCATCCGCTACTTCAATGCCTTTGGTGACTCTGCCAAACGCGGCAAACTTGCCGTCGAGATGATGACCGTCACCAACGAGAATGAAGAAATGGGTCGTTGAGCTATTGGGTTCTTCCGTTCGCGCCATCGAGACAATCCCGCGAACGTGTTTCACGAGTCCCGGTTCGTCCGGCAGTTTTCGCGCCATCCGTTTTGATAATTCGATTCCCCACTTTTCACTCGTCGTCAGGTTGCCGCCCTGGATAATGAAATCCTTAACCACGCGACTAAACGTGGTGGTGTCCAGCGAACCCGTAACTGCTAAGTTGAGAAAGCCCCGCACGCTTTCCGGGGCTATGTCAGGCAACATTTCGAGCGCGATCTCGCCGGCTTCAGTTTCCAGGGTCACGCATTGTGAAGCCATCTTTTCGACTGACGCGCCATCAAACGGTTCAGCAGTTTTAGCGACTGCATCACCAGGTCGGGAGTTGGCCTTCTTCCCCGTATCGACCGGCTGCCCTGATTGCGCGAACGCCGACAACGTAACGGCGAAGACGCTACCGAAGAGAAATAAGGAATTTATGAGTTTCGATTTCATACTTTGAGAACGCGACTGCTTCGCTTCAAACCATTCGCGCAGCCGACAACCACTGCCCACCATCCACTACCAGCATTGCGCCGTTGATGAAACTGGCGGCGTCTGAACAAAGGAAGACGGCCGCGCTTTCGATGTCTGCAATCCTCCCGAACCGGCCCAGGGGAATATTCTTTCGCAGTTTTTCTTTGATCAGTTCGGGAACAAGCCGCTTCATGCCCTCAGTGTCTTCGATTGGACCAGGAGCGATCCCGTTCACGCGAATTCCGTAACGCCCCCACTCGACGGCGAGGTTGCGCGTGAGCGCGTCAACTCCAGCCTTGGCCGCGGAGACGTGTAGTTGCATCGGCGTCCCGAGGTAATGGAGGGTGGCGCTGATGTTGAGAATTTGACCGCGATGCTCCTTCAACTGGGCGAAGGCGGCGCGGCTGACATTGAAGGTGCCTTTCAGATCAATGTCGACGACTGTGCCAAACCCGTTTGGAGATAACGATTCGGCGGGCGACAAAAAATTGCCGGCTGCGCCGTTCACCACGATATCGATTTTGCCAAAGTGTTCGACCGTGGCGGCGATTGCCTGTTCAACTTCCTCGGGGTTGCGTACATCCGCCGCGACGGCAAACGCTTTGCCGCCGTTCTCATTTATCGCGGCTGCGGCCGGCTCAAGGTGTTCAAGCTTGCGGCTCACCAGGGCCACACTCGCACCGGCTTCGGCCAACGCGCGTGCGACGCCGCCGGTAATCCCGGTGCCGCCGCCGGTTACGAAAGCCACGTGGCCGTTTAGCAGTCCATCTACGAAAATTTTATTTGTCATAATTTAATTAGCGCTAACCACCGGCGATAAACGGTCGCGACTGAACGATGTAAATCTGGCCCTTCATGTAGGCCCACTCAATGTCCTGGTCGCGATTGCTGAACACCCGACGAATCGAAGTTGCCGCCCGCACGAGTCGCCGCACCACATCGTCGTTAAGCACCACGCGTTCGCCGGTAATCGCAATTTCCTTCACGCCGCCTCTTTCGTCAAACGTCAACAGGCTGTCCTCATCCGAACGCGTCAACACCTGAATCGCGTTCGCGCGCTGTCGGAAAATTATCTGCTCTGCGACGCGTTTCCCTTCGACCACCTTGATCCCGAGTCCACGCTTGGCGCTGATGTAGATCGCTTCCTTGTTGTCCTTGTCAAACGGGTCCGCGGTGATCATAACTCCGGAACTCTCGGAATTGATCCCTTCCTGGATCAGCACCGCCATGAAAATTTTCGAATGATCTACGGACGCGCGCTCGCGAGCTTCGTAGGCTTCGAAATTCCATAACGACGCCCACACCACCTTGATCGCGTCAATCAACGGCTGGTCGCCGCGCACGTTGGGCACCGTCGTGTACAGTCCGGCGCCGCTAAACTTCGGCAAATCTTCTGAGTTTGACGAACTCCGGACGAATAATCCCTTGCCGGCATATTGCAGGGCCACTCTGCGGAGCACCTGGGCCTGCAAACGTTCATCAAACTTTGCCTGCTGAATCTGACCACGCAGCACTTCCAGTCGCGCCCGACGGTACGCCGGATCGTGGACGAATTTCTGATCATTCAACAACGCATAAATCGCGTCGTCGAGTTTGTTCGCTTTCAGGAATTGATCGTAGTAGTAAAAAGGAATGGTGAAACCGCTGGGGACGACAATTCCGGGTAGGCGTGCGTTCAATACCTCGCCAAGGTTCGCCGACTTGCCGCCAAAAGCGAGGGCCGCTCCGGCCCGCTGTTGCGCCAGACCGAGCAGCCGCGTTTCAGACAAACTATACTTTGGCTTCATCACATCGAGCCGCTGCGCCAGCCGTCGTTGATACTCCCGCAATTGATCAACGTCCGCTCGCTTGATCGAATAAGCGTCGCGGCGCGCGTCGAAGGTCACCCACCAACCGTCATACTGTTTCAGGAGCGTAGTCGCATTCTTAACGTAGGCATTGGGAACGCCCCAGCCCTTGGCCAGCAGGTTGATGTGCGAAAGCGGCGTCGATGGTTGCGAAGTGATCACACC